>JAFGLK010000171.1 GCA_016928125.1 Anaerolineae bacterium | reverse complement strand
GGCCATGATGTCGGCCATGGGGTGCCTCCTATGCCGCCCCTCGAAGGCGCGCGCGCCGAAGCGTTGGAGCAGGATCTGAGGGCGAGCGGCCTGTTCGACCTGGTGGGTCGCGCAGCCCAATATGCGGCCCGCGCCGATCTCATGCGGGGCCGGCTTGCTTAGCTATTTGCCGCTTTCATCTCACCTGAGGTTCGCTATCTACGCCGATGCTAGCATTCGGCCAAGCGCCTCGGATGGAAAATGGCTGTAATTGGCTGCTGAGATGGGTGCGCCGGGCTCTGCCCAGGGTGCGCCGCTCTGTGCGAAAGTCTGTCCCTGGTTCTCGGCCCTCAGCAGCAGCGGATCGATGCCAGCGATGGTCACGAGTTCATCAGCGGGGGAACTTGCATCGACGCAGGTGTGCTCGGACGCGATGGTGCGCACTCCACCGCTGGATTCAAAGGCTAGATTGATGGCCAGGACCTGGGCCAGCGCTTCGGATGGACCACAAAGGGGCAGAGGCTCCTCGCCTGCCGCCACCCGGGCCACCTGCTGGAAAGGCAGGCTGTGGATGTTCTCCGGCTCTGGGTTCGCAAACGTCTCCACGTGGCCGTCGGCGTAGTAGCGTATGACGGCGGCATCTGAGCGGGCCTCCCAGTGGATCGTGCCCTGTTCGCACAGGATGTCCATCACCGGCTCGAGCGATTGTGCGGTGGCATGCGTCGCGACGTGCAGGACGCGACTGCCGCCTGCCATGTCGATCTCGAGGCAGGAGGTGTCATAGCTCTCGATGGGCTTGGCGCGGTAGAGCTCGGCGCGCACGCGCTCTATGGCGGCCGTTACGTCCTCCACTTGGGCACTGCAGAGATAGAGCAGGTTTGTCAGGTAGTGAGCCACCGCGTTGGTCGCGGGGCCATCCAGAACCCAACGTCCCACGGAGCGGATGCGGCCCGCCCAGCCGTTGCGCACATAGTAGCTGGCCGCGCGGGGCCAGCCAGTGACACCTCGGGCTTCGATAATCCGCCCGAGCGTCCCCTCGCGGAGCCGGGCACGCAGCCACTGAATGGTGGGGCTATAGATGAACTGATAGCCGACGGCGCACCAGCGCCCAGTCTCATCACATGCCCTGCGGATCTCGTGTACTTGCTGGATGACTGGCGCTATCGGCTTCTCGACATGCACATTGTAGCCGGCGCGCAGGGCCTGCAGGGCCAGTTCGGCGTGGATGGGGATGCCTACTGGGAGGCCGATGACAGAGTGCGTTGGGTCGCTCTCTGCCAGCATCTCTTCGAAGGAAGGATAGATGTGCACCCCGGCATCCGCGAGTCTCTGGAGCTCACCGGCGTAACGACTGCGCTGGATCTCAGTTACAGCCGCAAGCCTCAGCAGTCCCTGGCTCTGTAGCTGCTCGAGGGAGCGGATCCAAGTGGCGGCAAACCCGCCCACACCGACGACTGCGTAGTTGATCATGCTTGTCCCCCCGTATTCAGTGTGAATCCCTAGAGCCTTCTCGAGCCAGCTTCCATCTTCGGCTCGAAGGGAGGCCACTCTAGCGCATAATGGCGGCGCCTGTCAATCGGTTTTCTGCGCGAAGCATGGAGGCGATGGCGTGATACCTGTGATCTCGATTGTCGGCTGGCATGATGTTGGCAAGACGACCTTTGCGGAACGGCTCATCAGGGCCCTCAAGGAGCGTGGCTACAGGGTAGGGGCAATCAAACATAGCCAGGGCCACTTTGACCTGGACCATGAAGGCACAGACACATTCCGCTACGCTGCCGCGGGAAGCGACGCGGTGGGGATAGCGGGCAGAGGCCGCTTGGCGCTGATGCTGACGAGCGGGACAGCGGAGGGACTGGCCGCCCAACTGAGTTGTCTGCCCAGCGATCTCGATCTGGTCATCGCGGAGGGCTACAAACGGGAATCGACGCCCAAATTCGAGGTTGTGCCGACAAGCGGGCAGGGAGACCGCATCGCGCTGGATGTGCAGCTTCTCGCAGAGGTGGCCAATCCTGAGGGCGCCCCCGGGGGAGGCAAGCAGGCGCAAACCAGCGAGGGGGACGATGCGTTACGCCTGGCCATCGACGATGTGCCAGCGGCGATCGAGCTGCTGTGTAGGCGGGGGTTCCTGGTCGAGCGCTAGGGTGAGCATCAGGGCAAGGGCCGAGTCTGGGAGGGGGAAGCTGACCTTGGGGGCCTCTGCTTTCCCAAGTTATATCCCAAGATATAACAAGTTCGCATAGCCTAATCCCAAATCTCAGATATCCGAGTATAGCAGCTCTCGAAAGAGGAGAAAGCTTGACTATACGAAGCCGCATCCATATGGGAATGCCCTCGGCCTGGGTAAGCTGCGAGTCCGTCAGGACCCGGTCGGTGTGCGATCCCCGGTGGCTTGGGCGAGGAGAGCCAGAACCAGCAAGATGAGAACACCAAGCCCCAGCAGGACGCTCAGCTTGAAGACACGAGTGGGGCTAAAGAGGGCGACACAGCCAAGCAGGGCCGTCACAGCACAGTAGGTGAGGACCACGCGAGGCTGAGACCAGCCGAGATCCCGCAGGCGCAGGTGCAGATGTCCGCGATCTCCCAGACCGATGGGCTGTCGCCGGCGCCAGCGGGAATAGATCTGCCAGGCCACATCCAGGATGGGCAGCCAAAGCACAAGAAGGGCAGAGGCCACCTTGGCGCCGGCCACGATAGAGAGGGTAGCCAACCCGTAGCCGAGGACATAGGCCCCGCCGCCGAGGAAGATCCTTGCAGGGCTATAGTTGTAGGGCAGGAACCCCAGACATGTGCCGATGAGGGCCAAGGGAAGCAATGCTACGGTGTACTGGCCCAACCGCACCATGTGCACCAGCAACACACAGGCCGCCAAAGCCGTCACGCCGGTCGCTAGTCCGTCGAGCCCATCAAGCATGTTGACGGTGCCTGTCATGCCAGCGATCCAGGCGACCGTAAGAGGAATCATCACATACCACTGAACATGGATAGGCGTATCCGTGAACGGATTGTTAAACACCTCGATAAAGACCTTGAAGCGAATCGCGATGGCACTCGCCACCAGCAAGGCCAGCACCTGGGGCCAGAAGGATAGACGGTACTTGTCGTCAATGAGACCAAAGACCCACACGGCGGCCATACCAAGCAGAACGCCCGTCAGGCGAGTCAATTCGAGGGGATCATCACGAGGCACGCCCAAGAGCAGAGGCAAGAGGGCTGCGGCCGCAAACGCGGGCAGGAGCGCCAGGCCGCCGATCCGCACCACGGCACCGCGATGGGTGCGTCTGCCCCCGGGCCGATCCACCAGACCTGCCCGGCGCCCTAGCCTTATCGCAAGAGGGGTAAGGAGAGCGGTTAGGGCAAATGCAATCGCAAACACCAGGGCGAACACACGGATAGGCATCGTCTACTAGGTCACAGGTCTTAGGCTGTCCCAAACTGACGGTCGCCGGCATCCCCCAGTCCGGGCACGATATAGCCCTCCGGCGGATCGGTTGGCGACGCAGGAGGTGGTGTAAGGCGTGAGTCAATAGCCGCCACATGAATATCTACGTCCGGATGGGAAGAGGCCAGGGTCTCAATCCCCTCAGGCGCAGCGATGATGCCCACAAACTTGATACGCTGGGCTCCCCACCTCTTGAGAATGTCCACCGTCGCGACCGCAGACCCGCCCGTGGCCAGCATGGGGTCAAGGACCAGACAGACCTGCACGGTGGGATGTACTGGCAATTTGTTATAGTACTGGACCGGCTGAAGCGTTCTGTGATCGCGATAGAGCCCAATATGCCAGACCTCGGCGCCAGGCATCAGCTCCCAGATCCCGTCGACCATGCCGAGCCCAGCGCGCAGGATCGGCACCAGCCCAATCTGTTCGGCCAGTTCATGTCCCTGCATCTCCGCCAGAGGCGTGGTTACAGACCGGCTACGAAGCGCCAGGTCTTGGGTGGCCTCGTAGCCCAGAAGCATCGAGATCTCACGGACGAGTTCCCGGAACTTTTTCGGTTCAGTGTCGATGCTTCTCAAGAGCCGTAGTTTGTGCTGAACCAGGGGATGTGAGGAGGCAAAGACACGCGCAAGCGACATGCGTGAATCCCACCTTGGCTTGAGTTTTGAGAGGTAGCGCGAGTTACGCCTTTCGCGCTACCTCTGCCATCGAAGCAATCAGGACGCCGCCTCTTCCTGAAGAAGACGCTCCCACTCCTCATCCACCTTCGCCTGTATCTCGTCGAGAATCCAAGCGTTCGCGGGCCGGAACAGGTGACGGAAACGTCCCTGGGCCTGCAACCAGTCGCGGACGGGGGCCTTTTCGCGCGGCTTATATGTGACCGTCACCTTGCCATGGTCCACCTCATAGAGGGGCCAATAGCACGAATCCACGGCCAGCTTGGCGATCGACATGGTCTCGTCGCTCGCATGCCGCCAGCCGCGAGGGCAGGGGACCAACACGTTCAGCACAGCCGGGCCATCTGCCGCAGCGGCCTTCTTGACTTTGGTCATCAAGTCGCGATAGTTGTGCGGCGCCGCCTGGGCTACATACGGGATGTCGTGGGCAGCCATGATGCGGGTGAACGGCTTGCGCCACTGAAGCTTTCCAGGGATCACCTCGCCAGCGGGCGATGTGGTGGTGTGCGCGCCACGGGGCGTAGCGCTGGAGCGCTGAATGCCCGTGTTCATGTAGGCCTCATTGTTCAGGCAGACATAGATCATCTTGTGGCCACGCTCGAGAACGCCGGAGATGAACTGGAAGCCGATATCGTAGCTTGCGCCATCGCCACCAAAGGCTACGAAGGTGATCTCTTGATCCTCAGGGATCTTGCCGCGGCGCTTGAGAGCCCTATAGGCGGCCTCAGCGCCAGAGATTGTGGTGGACGCATTCTCGAACGCGCTATGGATCCAGGGCACATTCCAGGAGGTGAAAGGGTAGACCGAGGTCGACACTTCCAGGCATCCCGTTGCCGTGCCAACCACGACCGGTGTGTCGATGGCGTGCAGGATCTGCCGCACAGCCGTGGGCTCGGCACAGCCCGCGCACAGGCGATGCCCAGGGACCAACCGCTCCTCACTGCCGGCGATGTCTCGCAGATTCACACGGATTCTTTGGGCCATTCTGTTTATCTCCTTTTGGGGCACACGTGAGCTATGGCAACTGGATAGGGATTGTCCAGCGCGCCGTTCGCGCTGGCCCCACTGCTGTCGAGCCCACGCAGGCCGTATCGTCAGCTAACTGCGCAGGCCGAGGTAGCGCACCATATTGCCGCGCTCACCGGAATCGGCCATAGCCCTCAAGTCCTCGAACACCGATTCGATCATCGGTGGCGTTGTATCCCGACCGCCCAGACCATATATATAGTTCACGATATTCAGTGCAGGGCCACCCAGATTGTAAAGGGCCGACGTCACGTCGCCGAAAACGGGGCCAGCGCCCTGTAGAGACCCAAAGGAGATTGCCCTATCAAGCACCGCAACCGCCTTGCAGTTCTTGATCGCATCCACCACGTGCTGAGCCGGGAAGGGGCGATAGAGACGCAACTTGACGACCCCAGCCTTGATACCTTGAGCGCGAAGTTGCCTCACAACGCTTCGCGTCGTGCCCGCCGTCGAGCTCATCACGACAATAGCATAATCAGCATCTTCCATGCCAAAAGCATCGACTATCGGCTGGGGACGCCCAGAAAGCTCGGCGTATTCGGCCCTGACCGCTTCCACGATGGGCAGGCATTTGTTAATGGCCTCGGTCTGCTGGCGCTTGTGCTCAAAGTAATAGTCGGTGAAATCCCAGGCCCCCATAGTCACCGGCTGGTCCGTATTGAGAAGCCACTGCTTGGGTTCGTAGACGCCTACGAACGCCTGCACGGCCTCATCCGGAAGAATGCCCACGCGCTCGACGCCATGTCCCGTGATAAAGCCATCCTGGCAGCTCATCACCGGCGTGAGGAGGCCGGGGTGTTCAGCCATACGCAGGGCTTGGATCGTGTTATCGTAGGCCTCCTGGCCGGTCTCGGCATACATCTGCAGCCAGCCCGAGTCGCGAGCGCCCATGCTGTCCGAGTGATCGCAATGGATGTTCAGTGGACTCGAGAGGGCTCGGTTGACCACGGTGAGCACAATCGGCAACCTCATGCCGGACGCAATGTAGAGCATCTCCCACATCAGCGCCAGACCATTGGCCGCGGTGGCTGTCATCACGCGAGCCCCCGCCGCGGAGGCGCCTATGCAGGCACTCATGGCAGCGTGCTCGCTTTCGACGGGGATGAATTCGGTGTTCACCAGCCCATCAGCCACGAACTGAGAGAATTTCTGAACAACCTCGGTCTGAGGCGTGATCGGATAGGCAGCCACGACGTCAGGGTTGATCTGTCGCATCGCATTCGAGACCGCGCTGGCCCCATCGAGAGGCATATACTTGCTTTCAACCATCTTGCTCTTCCTCCTGTGATGCGCCCGCTATGAGCAGCATTCGGCCAAACCATTTCGCGAACCAAGCCAGAGTCTCCAGGCCTGAGCCCAATCTAGTGCTTGGGGAGCCGTTCAACTGCTCTGGAAATCTGCCTCCGGCACCATCTGAATGACTTTGCCCATCTGACCCGTCTCTGAATGCGGGTTCTTGATGTTGGCTGGGCACTGGTCGGCACAAATGCCACATCCCTTGCAGTGGTCATAGTCAAAGGCGACCACTTTGCCGTCCTCAACGATCACCGATGCATCGGGGCACATGATCCAGCAGATCAGACACTGGATGCACTGTTCATTGTCGCGCAGGGGACGCATCGTGCGCCAAGTGCCGGTGATATATGCCACCGAGTTGCCTGGATCCCGGACCACACCGCCTTGGCTAACCTCTTGCCAGGGACGATCAAGACTGGGAGCCTCACGCTTTGCCATGGAAAAGACCTCCACATCGAATCATAGATCGAACGCGACACCGCGTTGCAGGTACACAGACCAGCCACTACGGCTGGCCATTCGGATCCTAGCCCGATACACACTCGTCATAGGCGCGCTGCAGAGCTCTCACATTGGCTTCAACGACCTCAGGGCGGAGCCTGCCCCCCAGACTCTCGCGGGTCACCTCGATCGCGGCCTGCAGACTCACCAGGCCCTTAACCGCACGCGCCACGACGCTGATCATCATCGTGCTGGGAATATCGCGCCGGAGTTCCTGCATCGCAATGCCCGAGGCATCTACACACCAGACGCTGCCCGTCGGGAAGTTGAGCCTGCTGCGAATCTCCGCAGGTGAATCGGCGGTATTAAAGATGATGGCGCCATCTGGCTTGAGCCCTTCAGTAAGATCCACCACGCCAACCAGATTGGAGTTGACGACGATGACCATATCAGGCTCGAGGATGGGTGCGTGTACCTCGATGGGCTCGTCGCTGACGCGGGTGTAGGACTTGATGGGTGCTCCCATACGCTCGGCGCCGTACTCGGGAAAGGACTGGAAGTAGTTGCCGCTGTGCATGGCGGTCTCTCCCAGAAGCTCTCCCGCCGTGACCACGCCCTGACCTGCGCGTCCATGCCAGCGAATCTCGAACATCTCCGCCATGTGTGATGACCTCCTGCAGCGCTCTGCGCCGCGACAATGCTTGGGGCGGCACCTTCTGCCGCGTCGACGGATATTCAGTCTGAGCGGGGCTCACAGCAAGCCCCGCCCTAGTGCGTTTGCACCCACTGCTGATCGGGGCGCGCGCCAGCCTGATCAACTCGCGCTCACGTCGCCAGTGGCTGAAGCGAGGGCGGAATCGCCTGGCGCGCGCATCGCACACGCCGCAATTCGTCGGCAGGGCACATGACCGACGTCCGCCTCCAAAACCGACATAGTGTACTCTACCTGCTGGACCTTTGTCAAAAGGAGGACGAGAAAAGCAGCGATTCCTAGACGGCGATCATACGACTCTGAGATGGAGCCTAGTCGTCATGCACGTCCAACGGGTTGTCTTCCTCGTCATCAATCCCGTATGCTCGAGGACGGTCCTCTGCTGACCGCATGCGACTGCGCAGCAAGAGCTGATGGCGCCGAATGCCCTGCTCCAATTCGCTTACACATTTGACGCACATGGTCGTCTCGGGCATGATCTCGAGACGTTCCTCCGGAATGATCGCCCCACATTTCTCACAGATGCCATACCGCCCTTGCATTGCGGCCTCGATGGCGTGATCGATCGCGTGAAGCTTGGCTTGGAGATTCTGTACCAGCGAGATGATCTTGCCACGCTCGTAGACGTCAGCGGCCACATCAGCGGAATCATCATCGGTGGCCGAGGCTGGCTCAATCGTTTCCTGGAGCTCGCGCTCGAGACGTTCGATCTCCTGAACAGTGTGCCCACGGAGAGCTTGTAGATTCCTGACTTGATCTTCTTGTGCTGAACTCAATTGTGCGCTCATCAAGCCCACCTCCTGCCATTCCGTGGCCGCGCCGGACTGCCGGGCGAGCCACATCCAGGCCGAGAGAATAGCGGCAAATACAAACAGGCCTCGACCTAGACCCTCAGAAGGGAAAAGACGTCATACCCCTTGAGTTGCTCGATTCCGTTCAGAAAGACGAGTTCGATGAGAAAAGCCACACCTATCACCGTGCCCCCCAGCCGCTCGATTAGGTCGATCGCCGCCCGGGCCGAGCCACCTGTGGCTAACAAGTCATCGACAAGCAGAACCTTCTGTCCCGGAGTGATCGCATCGACGTGCATCTCTAGCGCATTCGTGCCGTACTCCAGGCTATACTCCACCTGCATGGTTGCCGCAGGCAACTTGCCTGGCTTGCGCACAGGCACAAAGCCGGCGCCCAGTTTGTAAGCCAGCGGAGCCCCCAGGATGAACCCACGCGACTCGATCGCCACAACCTGATCCACCTGGACATCGGCGTAGCGGTCCGCCAGAACTTCGATGACTTTCCTGAAAGCCTCCCCATCTCCCAGAAGGGGCGTAATGTCTTTGAAGAGAATGCCTTCCACCGGGAAATCGGGCACGTCACGGACAAACTTGACGAGTTCCAGAGCCATAGCGGGTCGCCTTCCTTGCGCAATAGTGGCCAGAGAGCAGATGCCCTGGGCGTGGAGAGCCTCGGGCTATGCCCCATCAAATGTCGACATTCTAGCACCTGGCGCCCTCAATGTCAAGACTGGCCCAAACGACGCCGCAGAAACGGTCAGATAAAGAAGGAAAAACCTACTGAAGGCAAAAGAACAACTCTGACAGCGCCTGACGGCATGATGCTTGAGGGACAGAATGTGCTATAATACGGGTAGTCCAAGCTTGACCCATGCTGGGAATGCATGCCGGAGCCATCTCTGCTCACAGGGATGTATTGGCGCAATAGGACGCTCGTGTCTGGATCTTGAGGTGAGACAGATGAGAGATCAGCGGGGAATCCTGGCACACGAATCGGCTCTCGAGCCAGAGGCAAAGGAACGGATTGCGGCTATCGGGCGCGCCGATGTGGTCATCGGCATTCCGAGCCATCGCAACGGACGCACCATCGTAGAGGTCATAGAGGCCGTCAGCGCTGGGGTGGAGAGATACCTGGCCAATTGCCGCGTGGTGTTAATGAATGCCGATGGGGGCTCATCGGATAATACCGTCCACCACGTCGACAGCGCCTGGATGCCTGAGAATGTCACCAAGCTGCTGACCACCTACGGTGGCAGCAACGGCAAGGGCTCCGCGATCCGCGCCATCTTTGAGGCAAGTGGCGCGTTGGGTGCGCAGGTGTGTGTCATTCTCGAAGCGCGCGCGCCGGGCATCACACCCGAGTGGATCAAGGGTCTGGTGGATCCGATTCTGGCTGGCGCCGATCTTGCGATTCCCTGCTTCCAGCGCAGCAGCTACACGGCAGCCCTGGTTGACAACTTGTGCTACCCATTCATATGCATGTTTCTGGACACAGACCTGCGCCAGCCTCTGATGAGCGAGTTCAGCGTCTCAGGGGCTCTGGCTGGGGAGATGGCCAACACGGATGTGTGGGAAACGGATGTAGCCCGCTACGGCATCAACGTATGGGTGCCGATTCAAACCCTGGCCGAGGGACGCCGCATCGCTCAAGTCGATCTTGGGTATCGTGGCGATCAGAGCGGCGATCCTGGGGCGGGCTTGGACGCGCGGTTCCTCCACAGCGTGGGCACACTGTTTCGGCTGCTCACCGTGCATGGACGGCTCTGGATGCCGGTGGTCGACCCTCCCGGAGCAGCGGTCGGTAGCACGGGGCGCCCAAGCCAGCTGCTTCCGCGGCGCATCGAGTTCGCGGGAGAGCGCTGCCCCGAAAGGGTCGTTCCGCTGGAGATCATGCCGTGCGCCCAGTGCGTGCAGGAGCTGTTGCTGGGCATGGAGAATGGAGCGGAGCGCTATGGCGATCTCTGGCGGAGCATTCTGCAGCCGGTTACCCTAGAACGTGTTGACAAGCTGATCAAGATGGCGAGCCAAGCGAGGGAACCCCTGGGCGAGGCGCGAGGTGGTGAGGGCAGTGAGACAGACGAGGCCGTGCAGCCGGATTTCGAATTCCCGGTCGAGCTCTGGCGCGACATCGTGGTCGAGTTCGCCGTGGTGTACAACCAGGGGGAGGGCGATCCAGATAAGGTGATTGAGTCGCTTCTGCCGCTCTTCCACGGGCGAGCCGCCGCCTACCTGCTCGAAACCGAGGGACTGGACACAGCCCAGCGCGAGGCGGTCGTGGAGGGGATCGTGCGCGCCTTCCTCGAGGCCCGGAGCAGCTTCCTGGAGCAATGGAACCGCTATCAGTCGTGGCCCCTGGGAAGCCCCCAGGATGAGGATTCGGTCTACTGGTTGACCTGAGCAGCAGCGAACAAGGCGCTGAAGGCGAAGTGGAGGAACGCTCTGTGGCATGCCGAACGCCCCTCTTCGAGCAGATCGTGTCCCTCCTACGCAGGAGACCATCTGCGGGGACGCCCGTGATTCGCCTGCTGGTCCTGTTGCTTGTGCTCTATGGTGGCGGAGCACGGTCTGGCGTCGAAGCGAGGGCAAGTGCCTCTCTCAGGGCCGCGGGGCACGCCCAGCGCGTGATTGTGCGGCTCGCAGATCCACCGGCAGTTGCAGGGCAAAGCCTCACAGATGGCGATGGGCCGGAAGAGGCCGCGCGACTGGCCTACCGCCAGAAGCTGGAGCAGCAGCAGCTTGAGCTGAGGTCGCGTCTGGAGAAGACCATTCCGGGCGCCAGGGTGGAGCATCGCTACAGTCTGCTCTTCAATGGCCTGGCCGTGCATCTCCCGGAGGCCGAGAGCGTCACCGACAGACAGGGCGCCCTGGCCGAGCTTGCCGGCTGGCCTGAGGTCGTCCGCATCTACGAGGAGACGGCCTATGCCCCGGCGCTCTTCTCAAGCGTCGAGGCGCTTCATACGGCGGATCTCTGGGCCCGGGTGGGAGGTCAAGATCAGGGAGGCGCAGGGACACGCATCGCGGTGCTAGATAGCGGCATCCGCAGCGACCATCCCATGCTGGATGCCGCCGGGATGACCTACCCGCAGGGCTTCCCAAAAGGTGACAGCGTAGCTACCACGCCCAAGGTCATTGCGGCACGGATCTATCCTCGTGCATGGGAGCCACCTCTCGCAGGCGAACAATCGCCGATACCGGGCCAGAACGGGTCGGCCCATGGCACACAGCTGGCCAGTGTCGCGGCGGGTCGTGTTGTCCAGGCCACCTTCAGGGGCGTGACGCAGACCGTGTCGGGGATTGCACCGCGCGCCTGGCTGATGAACTATCGCATCTTCTATCCGCCCCAGGGCGGGGCGGCGCCGATGGCCTACACGGCCGAGATTCTGTCCGCGCTTGAGGACGCGGTCAATGATGGCGCCGATGTCCTGCTTCTCGGTTGGGCCAGCCTATCGCCCACGCTGCCCGTGGCATCGCCCCTCGCCGAGGCCATCGACGCGGCCATCGCAGCCGGCTGCGTGGTGGTGGCGCCGGTCGGCAACGACGGCGTCGACGCGCGCACCAGCAGCAGCTCTGGTGGAGCAAGCTATGGATCGGCCAGCCGTCTGCCGGGCGGACTTGCGCGGGTGATCACCGTGGGATCGGTGAGTAAACCCGAAGGCATCGCCTACGACCTGGTTGACGTGCTGGGTCCTGCTCCCGTGCCTGCTGCATTGCAGGGTCAGCCCTTCGCCGGCCCGGTCCCCACCGAGACGGGCTTTGTCCCGATCTCGACCACGGTCGGGCCGATCCCTTTCCTCGATGTAGGCTCTGTAGCACCGGGGAGCTCACAGAGCGCCTGCGCTGCCCTGCCAGCAGGCTCTCTGGCTGGCCGGGCGGCTATCGTATCGCGGGGTGAATGCCTTTTCGGCGACAAGGCCTTCTACATACAGCAAGCCGGCGCCGTCGCCATGTTGATCGTGAGTGACGCCGACACCCCCGAGTCGTTCGCCTGTGCGGGCGAGCATTGCGCTCCCGGCGAGATCACCATTCCCGTAGTGATGATCGGGGCGAGCCACGGCGCGGCCCTGCGAGATTGGGCCGACGCACACCCAGGAGCGACGCTGCGCCTCGACCCAAATGGACGCCTACAAGAGCAGGCCTTTCCCGTCCTGGCTCAGACCAGCGGGCGGGGCCCCGCCTACATGCGCACGCTCAAGCCCGATCTGGTGGCGCCAGGGGAAGATGTGCTCGCGGCCAGCTATGCGCCATCGTCGGGTGGCGGGGTGCGCATGACCTATGCTCAGGTCAGCGGCACGAGCGTAGCCAGTGCTCACATCGCGGGGGCGGCGGCGCTGCTCCGACAGAGGCATCCCAGTTGGGGGCACGATCAGATCGGGGCGGCCCTGATGGCGACGGCGAACGCCGATATCGCGCGACCGAGTGAGCCCGGAGAGCAGGCCTCGCCTCTCGAGGTCGGTGCAGGCTTGGCCCATCTTGGTGAGGCCGACACCATAGAGGCCTGGGCCTCGCCGCCGAGCGTGTCTGTGCCCGAGTTGCGCGCTGGGCAGAGCACGGAGCTCGAGATCGCGTTGCGGGATCTTCGCTCGGGCGGTTCGGGTCGCTCGTGGAGGATCTCGGTCTCGCACACGGGAGTGGGACAGATCGATGTGCAGGCCCCCTCCTCGGTTGCCCTGCAGGCTGGCGGCACGGCGACGGTGAGGCTAGATATCACAGCACGGAGCGCCGCATTGCCAGGCGATGTCGAGGGCCGGCTAGAGTTTTCGACGGCCGGAGCCGAGATGCATCTCCCCCTCTGGACCCGGGTCGCGCCCGCCCTCAGCCAGGCTGAGGTCCTGTTGATTGACAACGACTTTTCCTTCTTCGAGGACTATGCCGACTATGCCCACTATGTGACGGGCGCGCTGGATGACATCGGCACCAGCTATCAGATCTGGAATGCAGACGCACACTATGGCACGGTCCAGACGATCCCCGATCTGAACGAGCTGGAGCGCTATCGAGTGGTCATCTGGATCACCGGGGACAATGTGCACCCAGACGGCTACTACGTGCTGGCCACGCCCCTGACAGCCCGCGATCAGGAGCTCCTGGCACGCTACCTGGACGGAGGTGGCCGACTCCTGGCCATGGGCCAGAATCTGGCCCGAGCCAGCGATGTGAACCCCGATGGCGACCCCAGGTGGGGACGGAGTGGCCTGTACCACTATGGCTTGGGCGCCAACTGGTTGCAGGATAGCCTCTTTGACCCACAGGGCACGGGGCGCTATCCTCCCCAGGGCGCCGCTGCGCTGATGGGGCTGCCCGACACGTTTCTGGCAGCAGGGGGCGGCATGCAGAACGTGACCTTGCATCTCGGCCCTATAGGCGATGGCGCAGGCAACCAGCTCTCGATCGACGAGATCGGCCCCGGTGGCGTCAGAGACGGGACAGATCGCACCTTGGCGACCCCGCTGCTCTACGCCGTGGACGCTGTCCCGATCGCGTCAGGCTATATGGGTGTCGCGAAGGGTGACGATCAGACGCTTGAGACCTACCTGGCGGGGCAGTCTCCGGTCATTCCCTATCGCACCGTCTACTACAGCTTTGGTTTTGAGGGCATCAACACGATCATCACAGGGGAGGGATCTCTGAACACCACCACACGCAGCGAATTGCTGCGGCGTACCCTGGCCTGGCTTCTGGACCAGGTGGAAGTGACATTGCCTGAGCTGATCGCCACATCTCCGAATGCACTGACTGAGCTGGCGTGTCAGGCTACCTCTTCCCATGGGCCTCAACGTTTGACCTATCGTTGGAAGGTTGGCGGCGATCCAGTCATCCAGAGCGACACAGCTGCCATCGATCATGTCTTTGGCGAGCACGGTGACTATCGGGCGATCGTGGAGGCTAAGGACGCATTGGGGCATACAGCGGTCGCGGAGACCACGGTCTCGGTCCGGAGCGGTGGCAGCTCCACACTCATTGCCATCCCCGCTTCTGTGACGCCCGGTGGTGAGGTCACGCTCCAGCTCACCTTGCGGAACACAGAGACCCAGGCATTGCCCTTTGCCTTCACCCTGCCTGTTCCCGCGCAGACCAGCTATGTGTCGCATATCGGCGGCGACTATGCGGGATCGACCCTCTCCTGGTCAGGGACGATCGGCCCCAACGAATCATACGTGGCGCACCTACGTGTGCGCACCAGCGACGCGCTGACCTACGGCGCGGCGCTCACAGCATCGGCACAGATCCAGGCTGGATCAGAGGCGTTTGAGGAAAGCGCCACCATCTTTGTGCGCGCGCCCGTTTTCCTGCCGTTGATGCTCAAGAGATAGGAGGCGTTCAGCGCGTGCACGCGAACGCATGGCGCCAGCCATAGCCTCAGGAGGGGACCCAGGAATGCAGGAGCTCTCAGATCATGATTTGGTTTCCCTAGCATACGAGACGATTACCCGCGAGGCCCGGGCCATCCAAGCCCTGGCCGCACCTCTTGGGGCGATGCCATCTGCTGCCGAAGAGCGGGCTGCAGCCGCTGCGCTGCTATCGGCGGCCGCGCTTTTGCACAACTGCCAGGGTCACGTCTTGGTCGCTGGCGCTGGCACGTCCCGGGCAGTTGCCGAGCGCTTCGCGCACCTGTTGTCTTGCTGCGGCACCCCAGCGCTGTATATCAGCGCCGCCGACAGCCTGCATGGCAGCTCAGGAGCCGTCACGGCTCGGGATGTGGTCTACATCATCTCCAAGGGTGGGCGCAGCAGTGAGGTAAATCAGTTCGCGCGGATCGCCAAGGTCCGTGGCGCCAAGGTCATCGCCCAGACCGAGGATCCTCACTCCCCTCTGGCAGAGATCTGCGACCTCGTGTTCGAGGTGGAAACAGAGGGTGCTGTAGACCCCCATGGCATGATCGCGCTGGGCAGCTCTCTGGTCAACGCGGCCGCCGGCGACGCGCTGTGCGCCATCCTGTTGCGCCTGAACCGCTATTCCCTGGAGGAGTTCGGCCAAACTCATCCCGGCGGCGCGGTGGGGCAGAGATTGGCGGGGCACCAAGGCACCGAAGAGGATACAGAAGAGCACGCCGAACGGTAGGAAGAGCGGACTATGAGAGCAGCGTTCTTCGTCGGCCCACGCCAGATCGAGCTACGCGAGATCCCCGACCCGACTCCACCCGCCGGCGGCCTTGTCCTTCGAGTCCAAGCCTGCGGCATCTGTGGGTCGGACATTCGGCGTTGGAAGGAAGGACCGGACCCCGGAGCCGAGCCGATTGTGCCAGGGCATGAGGTGGGCGGCACGGTTATCGCCATCGATGGTGATCAGGGCGTGATGGGAGCCTACGGACCTGTCGCCCAGGGGGACCGCCTGGCGCTGGCGCCCGATGTCCACTGCGGGCGCTGCTACTACTGCCGACGCGGGCTGTACAATCTGTGCGACAATCTGCGTCTGGTGGGCATCACGCCGGGGTTGCCCGGCGGCTTGGCGGAGCAGATGGCGGTGTCCGCTGAGGTTCTGGCCCATGGCATCGTTCACGCAATTCCTGAGGGCCTCTCCTATGGAGCAGCGGCCCTGGCCGAGCCGCTCGCCTCGGTATTGGCCGCGCACGACAAGGTTGGCACCGGCCTGGGGCATGTGGTGGCGGTGATTGGCGCCGGGCCGATCGGCTGCCTCCACGTGGCGGTGGCCAAGGCGCGTGGCGCCCGAGTGATTGTGTCGCAACGCAGCCCCCACCGCCGTGAGCTCGCTGAGCGCTTTGGTCCTGACGCGGTGGTGGGGCCCAGCGAGCTGGCGAGGGAGGTGCAGGGCCGTACACGGGGGCGAGGCGCGGATATCGCCATCTGCGCAAACCCCGTGGCCGACACACAGAGGCAGGCCGTGGAGCTGGTGCGCAAGGGAGGGCGTGTGGTACTCTTTGGCGGGCTGCCCAGACGTGACCCGCTCACGCATCTGGACGGGAACCGCATCCACTATGGGGAGATTCAGGTGCTGGGGGCCTTTTCCTATCATCCCACTCACCACGAGGCCGCCCTTGATCTCCTCGCCCGCGGCATCGTGCGGGTGGAGGATCTGGTCACCCATCGCTTTCCTCTGGATGAGATTGGCCAGGCCATGGAGGTGGCGGCCAGCGGCCAGGGCTTGAAGGTTATGCTCGAGCCCTAGCTGGCTACCAAGGCAGGGGGCGTGCATGTCGATCATCGGGCTCGACATCGGCACCAACGCGTGCAAGGCGATCGCCTTTGATGAGGGGGGCGAGATCCTCTCGAGCGCTGCGCGCGAGGTTCCGATTCTGACGCCAAGGCGCGGCTGGGCCGAGCAGGATGCCGAGGCGGTCTGGCGCTTTGCCTGGGAGGCGCTCAGCGAGGCGCTCGCCGGAACGCGGCATGATCCGCCTCGGGCCCTGGCGCTCTCGGTGCAGGGCGAGGCCGTGATCCCTGTGGATCGGGATGGCCGAGCACTGCGCCACGCGATCTTGGGGATGGATACACGTACCACTGCACAAAACGCGCGCCTGGCGGCCACCTTTGGGGCCGAGATGCTGTTCAACCGCACCGGCATGCCCGTGCACACCATCAATACGCTCCCCAAGCTGCTCTGGCTCCAGGAGCACGACCGGGATGTGTGGCGGGCAGCCGAGAAGTTCCTGCTCTACGAGGATTTCTTCCTCCGCAAGCTGACAGGTCAGGCCACCATCAGCCATTGCCTGGCCTCGCGCACGCAGATGTACGCTCTCAAGCAGGCCGACTGGGACGAGGAACTGCTCAGCGCCTGCAGTATCGAGACAGGGCGACTCGCCGCGTTGGCGCCCGCCAGAGGCGGCGTCGTGGGTCTGTTGCGCGGGGAACTGATGCACGAACTGGGTCTGCGGGGCGGGCTGCCGCTGGTGAGCGGAGGACACGATCAGGCCTGCGCAGCCCTGGGCAGCGGCGTGATCAAGGCTGGACGGGCGATGGTCTCCAGCGGCACCGCCGAGGTGCTGGAGGTGGCCATGGCCGAACCCCAGCTTGCGGTCCCCCTGCGCGAAGGCCAGGTGTCGGTCTATCGCCATGTCGTGCCGGGGCTCTATCTGGCCATGACTCTGAACCAAAGCGGGGGACTGGTGCTGCGCTGGTTCAGGGACACGTTCTTCGCCACCGACAGGGATGCAGCCCAACGAGCAGGGCGGGATCCATATGATGCCCTCCTCGAGGATGCCCCGGCGGGGCCCACCGATCTGCTCTTGCTTCCCCATCTGAGCGGCAGCGGCACCCCATGGCTCGACGTCGACTCCAAAGGCGCTCTTCTCGGTCTGACGTATGGGACGACTCGTGGAAGCGTGGCCAAGGCGATCCTGGAAGGTCTCACCTTTGAGCTGCGTGTGAACCTCGACATCCTCAGAGAAGGGGGCATCGCAGTGGATGAGCTGTACGCGGTGGGGGGCGGGGCGCGCAGCGACCTGTGGCTGCAGCTCAAGGCGGATATCTGTCAGGTGCCGCTCAACGTGCCGCAGGTCACAGAGGCAGCCTGTCTCGGCGCTGCCCTGCTTGCAGGTGTCGGCGTCGGCGTGTACCCCAGCCTGGAAGAGGCGGTGGCCCAAGCCGTGTCGCTCAACCAGCGGGTGGAGCCACAGAGCGGATCACAGGAAGCCTATCAGGCGCGCTATGCGCTCTATCGCGAGGTGTACCCCACGCTCAAGGGCCTGCTGCATCGCCTGTAGAGCTGAGAGAATCGAATCCATTGACTCAACAGAACACCCGCTGGGTTAGGCCCTTTCGGCCTCATGCCAGCGGGTGTTCCTTGTGGAGATGGCGGGAATCGAACCCGCGTCCAGAAAGTTCGCCAAGAGACGTCTACAAGCGTAGTCAGTCTATTGGTTCTCATAGGCTGGGCCTCGGCCGACAGAGTCCACAGCCTACCAGCCGATGCATCTTGAGCCCCCACTATCGGCATCCTGGGGACAGCAGCCCGAATTATTCGACGCCCGTGTTCCCGCTCTCGGGCAAAGCAGAGAAACGGACGTGATCGACTGTGTCGATCAGTGGCTCAGGTCGTTGCTAGGCGGCCAGAGCCGGAGTATAAGTGGTATTGGCACTTATGTGTGTTGCCCCGGATTAACGAGGTTGAGGCACCTCGGCTTGCAGTCGCTTGCCAGCCCTCCCTGTCGAAACCTGTCATCCCCCTCTACGCCCTGAGTATACCATTTATCGCACGAAAGCGCAAACGATTGCCTTGCGCCGGCTTGTTGTTTCGCGCTATAATCCGGCGAAACGAGCCAAGACAAGCTACACCACTGGGAAACGAGGAGGTCCGCCGCGATGCCAGAAGCAAAGGTCGGAGTGATCGGAGGGAGCGGTGTCTATCAGATCGAGGGCATAGCCAATGTGGAAACGGTCGAACTGGACACGCCCTTCGGTTCGCCGAGCGATAGCCTCGTCGTCGGCACATTGGCCGGGGTAGGGGTGGCCTTCATCCCACGGCACGGTCGAGGCCACCGCATCAGCCCCAGCGAGCTGCCTGCGCGAGCGAATATCTGGGCCCTCAAGTCGTTGGGCGTGACCCACGTGCTCTCGATCAGCGCGGTGGGCAGTCTGCGCGAGGACATCGCGCCTCGCGACGTGGTCATCCCCGACCAGCTACTGGATCGCACCAAGGGCGTGCGGCCGGCGTCCTTCTTCGGCGATGGCGTCGTCGCTCACATCGCCTTTGCCGAACCCTATTGCCCAGAGCTGCGCCAGATCGTATATGAGAGCGCCCAACAAGCCGGGGCGACGGTTCACGCCGGGGGCACGCTGGTGGTCATGGAAGGTCCACAATTCTCCACCAAGGCCGAATCGTATTTCTATCGCCAGGTCGGAGGGGACATCATCGGTATGACCGCTCTCCCAGAGGCCAAGCTCGCTCGCGAGGCCGAGCTGTGCTACTGCACCGTGGCGATGGTCACGGACTATGACTGCTGGCACGAGTCTGAGGAGTCGGTCACGGTCGAGATGGTGGTGAACAACCTGCTGGCCAATGTGGACGCTGCCAAGGAGATCATCCGGCGGTCGCTCGCCCCAATTGAGGCCGCAGAGCGCCACTGTGATTGCGGTCACGCTCTCGAGAACGCGATTATCACGCATCCCGGTGCGATCCCGGCTGAAAAGCGCGGCGCCCTTGCTCCTCTGATCGGCAAGTACCTGGGCTGAGGCTGAGAGTCGCTGAGCTGCACACATCGCTCCCCATCCTGCTACGCCCCTGAGGTGTGAGCCTGGCGGAACAGGGCAGGGGAGCGACTGATTTGTCTAGGCTTCGCGTTCTTTGAGGAGCCGCTGCAATCGGCGATCGGACTCGCGCTTGGCGATGGCCTCACGCTTGTCGTAGGTATGCTTGCCCTTGGCCAGGCCGATCTCCACCTTGGCCCG
>JAFGLK010000170.1 GCA_016928125.1 Anaerolineae bacterium | reverse complement strand
CGTTCGGGATGACACCGAACCTGACTTTGACGCAGCCCTGCTGCTGGGATCCCAGCTACCACTGAGCGAGGACGGCCATCACACCGAGGGAGACTCGCCGTGCTCGGGCGTCTGATTGGTCGGGGCCGCGCCAGACTCTCTCCTCGATCTGTGCCCCGCAAGAGAGCCAGCCACCGTGGATGCCATCGTGCGCTCCATGGCGACATCCGCAGCACCGAGGCCGTACACGACGATCTGGCTGCCCTCCTCGCGGCCGATGCGCTCCAACACGCCGAGGCGGTACATCTCCATGGCGCCCGTGCCCATGATCTCGGCTGCCTGCTGCAGGCGCTCGGCCACCTCCACCTCCACATCGGCCTCGGCGATCTTGGCCTGAGCCGCCCGGCGCGATTGAGCGATGACGCTCAACTCCTGAATCAGGTCCGTCGGTACATGAATGTCGGTGATCTCAACCGATGAGACATCCACCCCGAACTTGGCAGCGGCTGTGTCGATGATGTCTTTGAGCTGGTGGGCTACCTTCTCTCGCTCGCTGAGCAGGTCGGTCAGTTCCATGCTGCCCACCGTGTCCTTGAGCGCGCTGTTGGCCGCCTGGAAGACCGCCTCGCCATAGTCGGCCACCTCCAGCGCCGCCTTGCGGGGATCCTCGACCCTCCAGAACACCACCGCCTCGCACCCGACGGGCACGTTGTCGCGTGTGAGGGTTTGGGCGGCCGTGATGGCGCGCGTCTGCACCCGGATGTCCAGCTCGGCAGCCACCGACTGGTAGAAAGGTGGATAGGGGATCACCCAGAACATGCCTGGCCCCCTGACGGCGGTGAACTTGCCTAGACGCAGCACCACGATGCGTTGAAACTCGGGGGTCACGTACAGACAGCGGGTGATCATGCCTGGCATGATGAGGCTGAGGAACCCTCCCACAGCCAGTACGACGATGGAAAGGGGCGCGCTTCGAGTCAGGCCAAGCACAAAAGATAGAATCAGGGTCCCAACAACCAGCATCACAAAGACCACTAGCCACATCATGACCCGTAGCGTGCGCTGCACCGTGTTGAGATTGCGTCGATCGCGCGACATGCTCAGGGCCGTTACCGGTTGGATGCTCATGGCACCTCCTTTCATCGGATGACAAATCAGCCAAACAACTCCACGGCCTTGTGGGCCACATTCTCGCCCAGCTTGAGGCAACGTCGGCGATAGAGCTCCTCATCGGGGGCGCGAGTGGAGACGGCCCCAAAGTGCAGGAAAGGTTGCCCCTCGTGGACGCCGCCCGAATAGACCAGCATGCCATGCACCAACATACCGGCGATCAAGGTCATCTCGGCAAAGCTGGCGCCCCCGCCGCCGGGCCAGTTCTGCGACACAAAGACGGCCCCCAGCTTACCCGCCAGCCCCTGCGGGCCAGTGTCCAGGTAGCGCTTGATCTGCCAGCTACAGGAGCCTTCATAGGTCGGCGAGCCCAGAATCACGGCCTTGGCCTCGCGCACATAGTCTGCGTCGATGGCGTCCAAAGACATGCAGCGCGCCTCGACGCCTTTTACTCGCTCGCAGCCCTGCCTGACCAGTTCAGCCATGCTGGCGGTATGGCCCGTTTCAGAGTGATACACAATGGCAATTCTCATCGAGCCATCTCCTTACACACCCGCTGGTGTCGGCACATCAAAGTCGGTCCCCAGATACTCTGTCGCAACCCGCGTCCCGTAGGGGCAGCGCTGAGCAAAGGCAGTCAAGCCATCCGAGATGAGCAAGTGGGCCATGGCCCCAAGCTGCTCCACGAGCGCCTGGCCTATGGTCTTGTAAAGGTGCCCCAAGTGATACGCCCAGGGCATGACCACGCGGGGGCTCAACTCCAGACGGAGCTGCTCGATGTGCGCCATGTCCGCGGGGCTCGAATCGGCCCCCTCGAAACGGAAATCGCAGTAGGACGAGCCATCGGCGAGCGTGGATCCTACGTGTAAGACAAGCGCGGGGTTGAATCCGTGCGCCAGGGCACGATCGATATGCAGGCAGTAGTGCTTTCCATAGGGAAGGAGGTCGTGCTCAAGCCAGGCCTGATGCCACGGGCAAGTGTACACCCTACGATGTAAATCGGGCGCCGTGGCCAGCGTCTCTGAGCGCTGCACGCCCTCGGGTGCGCGCCATTCGCCATAGGCCAGGTAGGTCGCCCAGTCCAGCGGGCGCCCATCTGTCTGGGCGCGCACCGCCATACGCCGGCCGCGTTGCACGCCGTAGCGCCACACTGCCTCACCGACCGCCAAAGCCCCACGCCCCGGCTCGACCCGTTCAATAACTTCGCGCACGAGATAGGCAAACAGCAGCGCATGCTCCCGCGGCCCCAAGACAGATGCTGGTTCCCTAGACATGGCCGCTATCGTCCCAGATGCTCGCTTGCGCAGGTCGTGAGGGGCTCGCCTCCGCATCGGCCGTCATATCCTGTTCCTCTTCGCCAACCCCGCAGACAACCGACTTGAGTGCGCTCACCTCCACTTGGGCCAGCAGATCGGCCCAACCGGGATCGAGGTCGGCATGCACGTCGGCGCCCAGACGG
>JAFGLK010000026.1 GCA_016928125.1 Anaerolineae bacterium | reverse complement strand
GCTACGACTGAGCGTTGAGGTTGAAGAAGGAGTAGGCCGAAGACACGGTGGTGCCCAACCAGACCCAACCCGACTGAGACACCATCTCGGGGGTGTTCGCGATCCAGAGTGTCACCCCCACCGAGGCTAGGCCCACCAGCATGTAGATGAACAGGTAGAATCCCCCAATCCAGAGGGCCAGGTTGATCCTGGGGGTCTCTTGCACCAGATCATCCTCCGCTGGGGCCTGCGCCAATCTGGGGCCGACGCGCACGCCCAGCATCTGGCCAAGGCCGAGCAGATTGCGCTTGAGCAGGGAGAGGGGCCTGAGGCTACGCCAGGCTGAAAGCGCCTGGCCACCGATCGCGTGGCTGGCGCTCATCTGTACTGACACCGGCGGGTCGCTACGGGCAAAGCCCGCCGTGACCACAGAGCCGACCAGCCCGCTCAGGAGGCCAGCCATGCGTACCACGTTGGGCCCAAAGTCAGGTGGCGGCCCGATGATCGTCCGCAGCACCGCGCTGCCTAGCACAAGCCCGTACAGCAACGCAGCACTCAAGGTCAACACCAGCGCGGTAAGCTGACGCACGTTCTCTGGCATCACCGGCCCCGGTAGAGTCCTATCCATGTTTCATCCCTCTTGTGCAAATTAGCAGGGAGATTGTAGTGGGGAACACACTCCCAGTCAATCAGGCACCGGCGTGAAAAGAGCCCTCAGGCATCCTGTCTGAGGGCTCTTTCGTCAGCACCCTAGCGCGTACTGAAGCTGGGCTGGCGCTGGGGCCGCTTGGCGAAGATCATCCACATGAGCTTGCCGCGCAGCCGACGCCAAGATGCCTCGGCGCGATCGCTCTCACGCGCCGTAATGGCGCTGTTGCTGTAGCGCGCGCGCTGATAGATAGCGCCAATCACGCGGATATCCTCAGAGGTGCTCGCGCTGGCATCAACGCGTTGCTCGATCTCATAGGTCAATCCGGCCAGGAACTCGTAGGGCGTCTGCCCAGCCGCAGGGCCCACTCCGACCCATCGGGCCCGACGCACCACGCGTTCGTACACGCGGTGCACCAGATCCCGCGGCGAGCGCTTGCGCCTGAACCAGCGTGGCGGCCAAATGATCACAAAGAGCAGCACGAAGGCCAGACCGGCTCCCCAGACCCATAGAGGCGGCAGGCTGGCCTGCTCCTCCTCGGCGGTGGGCAGGGCGTCGAGATCGAGCCCGCTCAAGCTCGAGCCTCGGTCGAACACGCGCTGGATGGGCGTCGGCTCGAACTCGACCCAACCGAGTCCGGGGAAGAACACCTCCGCCCAGGCGTGAGCGTTCTCTTCTGTCACGACCCAGCCAGCGTTTGGATAGTCATAGGCGCCCATGCCATAGCCTGACGCATAGCGGGCCGCAACGCCTACAGAGCGCAGCATGACCACCATCGCCGTGGCTGAATAGTCACAGTATCCACGCTGTGCGTCGAACAAAAAGTACTCGACGATGTCGGTGCTCAGTGGCGGCGGTTCGAGCTCTGCATCATACTGGAATTGGCGTATGTACAGCTCGATGGCCTTGGCCTTGTCGTACCGCGTGGTCGCCTGCGCCTCGCCTACGACCTGTTCGGCCAGGTCTCGTACGCGATCCGGTACACGGGGTAGCGCGAGATAACGCTCCGCCACCCAAGGTGGGTACGGGCCCTCGGCCGCCATGAGCTGATCGACGGTAGGCTCTGGGGCGCGTGAGACGACCGTGTACTCCTGGCCCTCGATGCGGTAGGCCGCCAGGTCACCATCACCATGCACGATCACCTCATAGTCGGAAGCCGCGCTCTGCATCTCGTTTATGGCGAACCCAAAGGGCGCTCTCGCGCCGAGCAGGGTGTAGGTCTGCGTGACGACCGTCCCCGGATAGTCCAACTCTGTCCAGGCCTGGTTCTCCTGATACTCGAGCGACGCGCGCCCGCTATTGTCCCACCCGTGCCCGGTATACACATCATAGGTCCGTTCTCGCCAGTAGCGCTGCGGCACATAATCCTGGATATCGAGGCCCTCCACCTCCATCATGATCTGGATCTCTTCCTCGGGAGGGGGGGCAGGGTCGCTCACCCTCACGATAAAGACGGCATCATCCCCAAGCACGCCGCTCTGGGCCACGTTGTGAGCGCCCAGCCCGCCTGGAACACCCGTCGGGGTCGGCACTGGGTTGCGCCCGGCAAAAGCGCGGTCAAGATCGTCGTAGAAGCCGGTCACCTTGGGCTCGATCCACTCCCAGAAAGCAAAGACGGCCGGGCTAAAGGTCAGGTAGGGTACCAGCAAGGCCACCACCACGATCAAGCCTGACAGCGCCCCGCCCGCCAAGGTGGCATCGCGGCGCAGCTCGGGCGAAAAGTCCATCTTCATGCGCAGCCAGAAGCTTTCCATGCGCTTGACATTCGCCCGCACAAGCGCCAGCAGGGTGATGCCGAGAAAGACCTGTACATACACCATGCCGATGTATGTGAATGCGACGCACGAGATAATCGCGGTGCCAAGAGGCAGCATCGCGACAAAGGTGCGACGTCTGCGAAACAGCTCAAACCCAGCGTTCCAGCTCAGCAGCCAGGTGCCCACACTGGCCAGAAGCAAAAGGGCGGTGTTGTCTGTGCTGGGCGCGCCGCTCTGCACAGCGCCAAACCAGGTGACCAGGTTCTCAAGCATGGTGGTGACTTGGCCGCCCACGTAGCCGAGCGAGCGAGCGAAGGGATAGCCCGCGCTGACTGTGTGCCCTGCCACCAGCTGCCATACCCACCGTACGGTCTGCGAAAGATCGTCCGCCACCATGCCCAGGTTGGGCAAGAGCTTGCCGGCGAACTGAGTAGCGTACTCAATGCCCAGCACAATCCCGAGGATCCAGGCCAGCCAACCGGGCGCGGGGGTGCTGGCCATCACAACGCCGAGCACAGCAGCCCAAAGTGCGGGATAGATCAGCCGGCTTGCCTCCGGTAACAGCTCAATCTCCTGCAAGGTAAGGGGCAGGCAGACGACGGCGGCTATCAGCAAAATAAACAGGAACCAGTCCAACCGAGGACGGTCCTCGCGATAGGCGTCGTTCATGGCGCGCTCGCTTTCTCTTGTCCCACCCTGACCCACTGGCTCTGTTCACCGGGGCTAACCATAATGACCCGGCCAGTCCCCAAGACTCGATACTCGGGGCGCTGCTGGCGTTTCTGGGTAAGGTGCTCAAAACGAAAGTCCTTGCCGATGATATGCCCCAAGACTCCCATGTCGGCCAGGGCTCCCAGGACGCCTTGCATGTCTGCTTCCCCTCCAAAGGTGGAGGCATCCAGCAGGATGCCCGTGGGATGTGTACCATGTCGCAGCAGGAGGCTCAGCGAGCCGACCCATTCGGCCTGAGTCGATGGGGTGATGATGGCGGCCGAGATGCCGCGACCACTCACCGGCTCAAAGAGCTGCAGCAGGTGGTGTAGCGGCACTTGCGAGGTGGCGTGCAGGCCGGCCAGCACGCGCAAGAGCTCCCACAGCTGCTGGTGCCCCTTCTGGGGCGGGATCACGATCGGATCGTCGCCGTGGGTCATGATGCCCACGGCGTGGTTCGTGCGCAGCATGTCGTTGGCCAACGAGGCCGCGATCAGGACGCCGTATTCCTCCGTTGACTCAAGGTCCTCGCCCGCGTGCACATTGGCGTCCATATCCAGAATGATCCACAGGTCGCCCGAGGGCTCGCGATCAAACTCCTTGACAAAGAACTCTTCCCTGTCAGGCATCGATCGGCGGGCCGTGGATCTCCAGTGGATGCGGCTGAGCGCGTCGCCGGGTACATACTCGCGCACGGTTGAGGCATTCGTGGTAAAGTCGAGGCTGCGCACATTTGTGCGCGCCGTGCCCCGCACCCGACCATGTGGCTCCAGTAGCTGGGGCAAAGCGACAATCGGTGGGTACACAACGATCGTCTCGCTGAACTCATGGTTGATGGTGACCTCAAACAGCCCAAAGGGATCCCCCGAGGCGATCTCGATCGGCCCCAGGGTGTAGACCCCTCGACGTGTGCAGGTGCCCGATGTCGTCCAGCGGGTCGAGCTGCTCGCTCCCATGCCGATGGCCCGGCTTGCGTTGTAGCCCGGCAGGTCGCTGTAATCCCGCACCTCCGCCCACAGAAGCGGCACCCAAGCATCGTTGTGCATGGTGAAGCGCTCTTCGAGGACATCGCCAACCTGAGCCCAACCATAGCGACGCTCACGCTCCAGCGTGATGCGGTTCGCCAACTGCGAGGCCCATAGGTAGGACACGACAAGCACGCCCACGAGGATCACCAACGCAAACATGACCGCTGGCGCTGGGGAGAAGATCTGCAATAACAACAAAAGAACGCTGACGTACAGGGGAACACGCGATGTGAGACGAACGGAGCTTGTCATCAGCTTGTCGCTCCTTGCACCAATTTCGTCTAAGTATACCATTGTTGTCCGATTTAGGCCAAGTTTGCTGCGATGGTAACTGCTCAGGCAGCCGGCAACCGCGAGGTTGGCTCTGGATGCGGGCGCAGGGTCTGCTCAACACGACGAGCGCTGCGGGGTTCGTATTCGGTTGACACCCCCGGTCTGTCGCATACAATGGGGAACACTTGAGGCCCCCTCCCCTAACGAGGCGACACATGACGGCGAGCGGCCAGGAGACGACACGATGACACGGATCGCAGTGCTGACCAGTGGGGGCGACGCGCCTGGCATGAACGCGGCCATCCGTGCGATCGTGCGGGCAGGCATCGAGCAAGGCTGGCAGGTGTATGGTATCCACAAGGGCTATGCCGGGCTGATCGAAGACGACATCACGCCCCTAAGCCGTCGCGATGTGGGCGGCATCGTCCAGATGGGGGGCACCTTTCTCGGCAGCGCTCGATCGCGAGAGTTCTACTCCGAGGAGGGGCGTCAGCGTGGCATCGAGCAACTGGTGGCGCGAGAGATCGACGCACTCGTCGTGATCGGCGGCAATGGATCGCAGACAGGCTCCCACGCCCTGTGGGAGATGGGGTATCCTGTGGTGGGTGTGGCTTCCACGATCGACAATGACCTGGAGGGAAGCGACGTCACGATCGGCGTGGATACAGCGATCAACGTGGCTCTGGAGGCCATCGACCGCCTCAAGGTGACCGCCGAATCGCACCGGCGGGCCTTCCTGGTGGAGGTCATGGGCCGACGTTGCGGCTATGTGGCCCTGATGGCGGCCATCGCGGGCGGTGCTGAGGTAGTGGTGATCCCGGAGCGAGAGCTAACGCCAGAGGAGGTCGCGGCCGAGCTGAGGCGAGCCTACGATCGAGGCAAGAGCCATGCCATGGTGGTGGTCGCGGAGGGGGCGCAGAACAATGCGCGTCGGCTCATCGAGCATTTCGAGGGCCACCCCGAGGCGACGGGCTTTAGCCTGCGTGCGACGATTCTTGGGCATGTGCAGCGCGGGGCAGCTCCTACCGTCGGGGATCGGCTGCTGGCGACGCGCCTGGGCTGGGGCGCTGTGCAGGCGCTGGCGGCGGGAGAGCGCGGCGTCTTGGTGGGTGTGCGCGGCGGGCGCGCCGTGACAACTCCCCTGGACGAGGTCGCCGGCAAGCAGAAGCCATTGGATCTGAGTCTCTTCGAGCTGGCCAGGATCATGGCGCAGTAGTGATGGTACAGGGGCGCAACTCAGCAGGAGGGGATATGAATACCAAGCACGCGGTGATGGTGGGGTTGTTGGGGCAGCAGCGAGACCGCTTCCATACCTACACGGCGGGGCGCTCGCTCTCCGAGCGACTGGATCTGCTGCATCAGATCCCCGGCTGCGACGGCATCGAGGTGGTCTATCCCTCAGACCTGGGCGACCCCGCGCGTGATGTGCGCAGAGTTCAGGATTCGGGCTGGCCTGTTTCCGCCGTGAACCTGAATGTCAAAGGCGCCGACAAGTGGCGCAATGGCTCATTCACGTCGACGGATCGAGAGATCCGCGCTCAAGCAGTCAGCGACCTCAAGCTGTGCATGGACCTGGCCGCTGATCTGGGGGCCTATCTGGTCACCTGTTGCCCCTTGATCGATGGTCACAACTATGCCTTCCAGGCCGATTACGTGCAGCAGTGGCACTGGCTCAAAGAGGGCATCGCAGAGGGGGCGCAGCATCGCAGCGACGTGCGCGTGAGTGTCGAGTACAAGATCAACGAGTCGCGCAACTACTGCATCCTGGCAGACAGCGGGCGGGCCCTGCACCTGTGCCACCAGGTGGCGCTCGACAACGTGGGCATCACCTACGATGTGGGCCACGCGCTGGTGGCCAAGGAAGCGCCGGCTGCAACTACCTCGTTGGTGCTCGATGCGGGCAAGCTCTTCTACATGCATTTCAACGACAACGGCAGAGACTGGGACTGGGACATGATCCCTGGCTCGGTCAACGTCTGGGACCTGTTGGAGACACTCTACTTTCTCGATCGCGCCGGGTGGGAGGGCTGGTTCTGCTATGACGTCTTGACCCGCAGCGGCGACGACGTCATCGGGGTGCAGGCGACAACCCTCAAGGTGATGCGGCTGGCGGAGCAGTTGCTCGACAAGATGGGGCGCGATCGGATAGCCGAGATCATCGCTCAGGGAGCGCCTCACCAGAGCGTCGCCTTTTTGTGGGAGTCGCTGCTCTGAACCCCATCCAGGGCGGCGTCCACATGGAGTGGCGTGCAAAGCATGCGGGTGTCATGGCAGCGTAGGTCGGCGGGGGCATCGCGCTCAGTCTGGCGGTGGAACCGCTCTTGCGCCAGGGACAGGTGGAATGACGAGCACGAGGGAGCACGTAGAGATATACACGGATGGAGGTTGCGACCCAAACCCCGGTCCTGGGGGGTGGGGTGCGATCCTGATCTCGGGTCCACATCGCAAAGAGATCAGCGGCGCGGCGGCCGATACCACCAACAACCGCATGGAGCTCACGGCGGCCGTCGAGGCGCTGCGCCTGCTGCGGCGTCCCTGCCAGATCACGCTCTACACCGATTCCCAGTATCTGCGACGCGGCGTCACCGAGTGGCTCCCCCGCTGGCGAGCCAGAGGCTGGCGACGTGCGCGCGGCGGCGTCGTGCAGAACCAGGATCTGTGGCAAGCGCTGCTCGAGGCGATGGCCCCGCACGAGGTTTCGTGGGAGTGGCTGAGGGGCCACCAAGGACACCCCCAGAACGAGCGCGCCGACCAGCTCGCCCGCGAGGCTCGGCGGTCGCTGGTGGACAGACGCTCGGCCAAGTCGGCTCGAAGCTCACAATCGGAGGGCGCGACCGGTGAGCATAGGGAGAGGCCCGACAAGATATCGCTGCCCTCGGGGCGCCGCCAACGGGCAGAGCAGCAAGTCGAGATCTATGCCCGCGGTTGCGCCCTCGGGGTCCCTGGCCCGGCCGGATACGCCGCCAAGCTGGTCCTTGACGATGATGCGCAGGTCGTCTCGGGCCATTGGCCTTTGGCGACCAGCAACGTGATGGAGCTGTGGTCGGTCATCGCTGGACTGCGCGCGCTTGAGGGGCCCTCGCAGGTCACGATTCATACGGGCTCCAAATACGTGCTGGACGGGGCCACGAGATGGCTCCCCGGCTGGGAGCGGAACGGCTGGCGCAAGCGGGATGGCAACCCGGTCATGAATCGAGAGATCTGGGAGGAGCTTAGTCACGTGCTGGGCGATCATGATGTGCACTGGCATTTTCTGCCCGCCAGTAGCGATGATCCCCACAGCCAGGAGGCCGCGCAGGCCGCGCGCGAGGCTGCGGAGGCCGCATCCCACAATCGGTAAGCAGCCTCATCAGAAGGGATCTATATGGCTAATCTCATTACTCTTGGGCGTCTGCCCCTGCTGCTGATCATCGTGCTGCTGCTGGCGGCAGATGCACCCCCGGCGCGTCTGGTGACCGTCGGATTGCTCCCCCTGCTGATCGCGATGGATTCCTTGGATGGCATCGTGGCTCGCCGGCGCCATGAGGTCTCCTTGTTGGGCAGTGTGCTCGACATCATGGTTGATCGCGCGGTGGAGCTGGTGCTGTGGGTCTGCTTTGCGTTCTACCGCCTCATCCCCCTGGCTATCCCGATCATCTATGTGCTACGCGGCACCGTAGTCGACTCGCTACGCAGCATGCATGTGGGCGCCGGGCAGGCTCCCTTTAAAGCGATGCGCACGCCATTGGGCAGTTGGCTGGTGGGTAGCCCCGTGATGCGCAGCAGCTACGGCGTGGTCAAGCTACTCTCCTTTACCGGCCTGGCATTGGCCCATGCGCTGCGCGCCTATGCCGAGCGAGGGGCGGTGGCATGGCCCGCGGCGCGCACCACGATGCTGGTGTTCAACGTCACCAGTTGGATCGCGGTCGTGTTGTGCCTGGTGCGAGGCGTGCCCGTGGTGGTGGAGGCCTTTCTCCATTCCCGCCGCTCAGCTTAGACGCTCCCAGAGAACCATGAAAGCCCAGGACATCCTCGGGAGCCCGCCCTTCATCCTGCTTGGCCTCGCTTTGGCGCGGGCCCTACCTCCGAGCTGGATCCAGAGGCTGGGACGTCGCATCGCACGCCGGATGGCGCGGGACCGCAATCACCTGTTCCGTACGTTGCGCGCCAACATCTCCCATGTCTTGGGCCCAGACGCGGACGACGAGACGCTGGACCGTATGGCGGAGCAGGCCATCTACCACGCTGGATGCACCTATGTGGACATGTTTCGCTTCTCGGCGCGAGATTACCGCAAGGGAAGGGTACCGATCCGCATGGACTGGGACTTCTGGGCTGCGGTTGACCGCGCCTTGCGGGATGAGCGGGGCACCGTGCTGGTTGGCCCCCACATGAGCAATTTCGACCTGGCGGCCCAGTGGATGGCCGCCCAGGGACACGAGATACAGGGGCTCAGCCTGCCGAATCCGAACCGGGGCACGCGCTTCCTCAACAGTATCCGCAGCCAGCGGGGCCTGATCATGACGCCCCTCAGTCTCGCCAGCCTGCGCTCTGCGGCGCAGCGCTTGCGCGCTGGCGGCATCTGCATGACCGGCGCCGACCGCCCCATCTCCGATGCCGATCCCTTGATCCCCTTTTTCGGATCGCCGGCGCGCATGCCCACCGGGCACGTGCGCTTGGCCATGCAGACCAATGCGCGCATCCTGATCGCCTGCTGCATCCAGGACCCCGACGGTGTCTACCAGATGCAGATGGCGCCGATGCTTGAGCCCGAGACGAGCGGCGACCGCAATCGCCGTGAACAGGAAGTGGAACACAATGTGCGCCGCGTGTTGAGCGTCATCGAGGCCATGATCCGCCAGAAGCCGGAGCAGTGGCTGATGCTGGTGCCGGTCTGGGAGGATGTGGACGCGGGCGATGCACTCAGCGGCGCGCCAGAAGATCGCCCGCCTCGCGGAGGTGCCTGAGCACCTCCTCAAAGGTTGCGGCGCCGCGCGCCCGCTCGACAGCGCGCTCGGCCTCAACGCAACGGGTGCTCGTGGCCGCCGCTCTATCCAGGGCGCCACCCGCCTCAAGGCGCTCGAACTCTCGCTGGCTGCGCGCCAGAGCCGTTGTCACGGAGCGCAGATCGCCATCCAGCCGGCGTAGTCCGGTGCGCATACGCCTTTCGATCGCCTCATACTCCGCCTCCGCCCGCTCGATCATCTGCAGTGCCCGGCGCAGTTGATCAATCACTTGCTCGAGCTTGAGGGGCGCACGGCTCTCTCGCTCTAGAGCGAGAGCTTGGGTCCACGCTTCGCGCGCCGCGCGCGTCTCCCAGTCCAATTGCGGCCAATCGCTCGCGCGCCTTTGGTCCTGGATGCGCTGCCGCCTGCTGTTCAGCGCCTGCAAGCGCTGGTCACATTGCCGGGCGAGAGCCTCCTGGACTCGCCGACCTTCGACGATCTCAGTGTGGGCCTGCTCCATCAGCTCCGCCAGGGCTCTGCTGCGCTGACCCACCAGTTCATGCAATCGGGCAGGGCTCTCCTGCCAGTGCTGCGCATCCTGTCGCCAGCGCGCCCAGTCGTCCGCCAACGCCTGGACATCGACCGACGGCGCCGGGACAGCCTCTGGATCGAGGCGCTGAAGGCGGCGCCAGAGCCGCTCCAGCTCAGCCCGGGCGCTATGCAGCTGGCCCCGATAGTTCTGGACGTGCTGCTGGTGCGTTTCATGGAGCTCCTCCAGCTCCTGGGCAAACGTGGGCAGCCAACTGCCCAGCGCCTCGTCATAGTCGACCTGTCCTGGTTCCGCCAGCATAGGTGTCGCTTGGGTCAGGTTGTCCGTCAGGTGATCCAGCCGCTCGGCAAGTTCGGGCAACATCCGATCGCGAAGCTGTCGCAGAGCGGGGAGGGTGCGGCTCTGCAGCGAGGCCAGGGCCTTTTCGAGCTCTTCGCGTTTGGCCTCGATCTCTTGGAGCGCGGCTTCCAGATCCACAACCTCCTCTGAGACGCTGCCTAGAGATGCCTGGGCCTGCCGCAACAGGTCGAGCCCCTCGCGGAGCTCGGACTGGCGGAAGCGGCGCTCATAGCGGATATTGGGCGGCATCCGTTCCAGATCCACCTCGACCTGCTCCAACTGTGAGAGGACCGTCCCGACTCTGGCCCCGAGGCCCGTATTCCAGTGGCGCGTGTAGATCTCCAGTTCGTGCTTGAGGCGATCCGCGCGGCCGCGCCAGTGGTCCAGCGTACGCGCGCTCAACTCCCTAAGCAGGTGGCGCGCTTCCTTGATCTCCTCCGGCAGAGGGCTTAGCTCGTCGATCGCTCGCTGCAGGTACTCACCGGCTTGTCGCGAGTACTCCAGGGAGCGCTCAAAGCCCTCTCGGGTGCCCAGGCCATGCAGGCGCTCAGCCTGCATATAGGCCTGGGAGGCGACCTCGATCAGGGCCTGACTGGAGTCCGGCTCTAGCAACGGCTCGGTCTGGATCAGCCGGTCACAGGCCTGTTGAGCCTCGGCCAAGGCACGGAGATCGCCTTCTATCGCGGCGCGGCTCTGCTCGATGAGATCCCCCATCCGGGCCAGCGAGCTCTCCAGGTCAGCGAGCTGCAGGTCAAGGGGCGCAAGCTGCTCGAGCATCTGCGCATAGGCCTCGGGTGTGCGCGCCGCGCCGAGGCGCAGCGCCTCACGCAGCCCTGCCTGTAGCACGGCGATGGCACGGCTGATGTCGGGCTCGGTGGCGCCGAGCTGTTGCAGGCCTCGCCAGCGCTCGCCGGCCGCCTGTACCGCGCTCTCGATCCGCGCCGCAGCGCTCTCTGCCTGCTCGCGTTGACCGGTGATCTGCGCCAGACGCTGGTCCAGCGATTCGACCTCGACCGTGATCTCAGCCAAGCCCTCATCCAGGGCCAACACGACGTCCGGTAGCCGCTGAAGAGAGGCCGTACCGAGCTCGTCCAGGCCGCGTTCCACTCTGAACGAGAGAGCCGCGAGCTGCTGGATGAGATCTTCGAGTCCGCGTGTGCCCGCCTCAACTTCAGCTTCACCCAGGGCGCTCAGCCTGTTCGCCTCGGCTCGCACCCCGCCAAGCAGGCCCCGTGCACGTTCCGGAATCAGATCGATCTCTTGTGCCAGTTCATCCAACTGCGCCACGAGAGCACGACCACGGGCCAGGCCCTCGCGCAGCTGGCGTCGCTTCCGAGCCGCAGAGATGGCGGCGATCAGCGGGCGCCAGGCCCCCAGTCGCATGACTTGGCCCAGCAGCATGGGCTGGATGCGGTAGGTCGCGAGAGTCGAGAGGGCCTGCCCGCTCACCTCGAGCGTTTCGCGCAACTCTCTCAACAACAGCGTGGCTGACGCGTCCAGTTCGCCATAGCGCCCGGGACGTGGGGCCGCCGGCTGACGGCCAGCGTGGCGCTGCTCATCCTGAAGCAAGCGATCCATCTGGAGGCGTTCCGTCTCCAGAAACGGCCCGGACCGCAACAGCAGCCAGTGGGTCATCTGGGCCGCGAGGGCGGGCAGCAGGGCTGCCAAGAGATAGAGATCCAGCAGCCCGAAGGGCACGTACCACCAGCGCACGTCTACCTCCTCGTCCTCGTCTTGGCTCCAGTGTAGATGGGGAACCTCGGCGTTGCAAGTCTTCCTGCAGGCTTGGTGCCTCGGCTCGTTGACAGGCGCACTGCCGACGCTATAATCCGCGTGTCGAGCTGTTGGCTATCGGAAGGGGAATCCGTGTGAGTACACTCGCCGAGCGAGCCGCCTGGCTTAGGCTGCTCTCTGATTCGTCTCTGCCACGCAGGACGGCCAAGACGGTGATCCGTCATTGGTCGGTGGAGGAGGCCAGGCCGCTTCTCTCTCTATGGGATCTGACGCCGCAGGAGATGCAGGAACAGCTCGCGCTGGAACAGGCGGACGCCAAGCGAGTCTCGGCCATTGCGCAGGACGTCGCCGCCACCGAGAGCACGTTGCGCCTGTGGTCCCAACGGGGGGTGGGCCTCGTCACTCGGGCAGAGGTGGCCTACCCTGAGATGCTCCTGGAACGGATCCCCGAAGACCAAGTACCCTACTTTTTCTTCTATGCCGGCGATCTGGCCATCGCCACTCAGCCGGGCATCGCCGTGTTGGGTTCGGGCGCACCGACGCAGGAGGCCGAGGCGTTGGTGCGCGATCTGGTCGGACGTCTAGTCGGCGATGGCCATCATCTGGTGGGCGGCTATGCGCGGGGCGTCGATCGCCTGGCCGTGGACCAGGCGGTGGGCTCGCAGGGACAGGCGCTCATCGTCTTGCCGCTGGGATTCGAGCCGTTCCAGCCCGCGCTCGGCAGGCTCAAGCCTTCTGTGGACCAGGGGCGCATGCTGATCCTGAGTCCGTACGCGCTTGAGGAGCCCTATGCGGAGCGGTTGGCTGACGCGCGGTTGCCCTTGCTGGCGGCGCTCTCCGCATCCTTGGCGCTGGTTGAGCCTGGCCCCCCAGAGTGGGCCTGGTTGAGCGAGTTCCGCGCCTGGGGCGGCGTCACGCTCATCTCGAGTGGGCGCGACGTGGAGGCATCCAGGCGTTGGCTAGAGGCCGGAGCGATGCCATTCGACGACGCCCACTCGGCTGTCCAGCAGATCGCTCGGTTGTTCGGCGCGGGCGAAGCCGATGTGCCTCTCGAGCCACATGCGACCTCGCTTAGCGAGGTGGAACTCCCCCCATTTGATAGCCCGCAAGAGGCGCTGGACGTGCTGACCCGGGGCGGTACAGTCCCTGAAGCTCTGGCCAGGCGCCTGCGTGCGATGCAGGCCGATAGCGAAGCTACATGAGCGGTCAGGCCGCCAGTACCCCAAGATGGCGTCTTGTGCCTGACAAGACTCGTCCCAGAAACACCCAGGAGGAGCGTGGTTTGCAGCCCAGAGAGAGGTACTTGGAGGCCCTGCTCTTTGGCCACCCGGATCGTGTGCCGCT
>JAFGLK010000169.1 GCA_016928125.1 Anaerolineae bacterium | reverse complement strand
TGGCCGAGTCCGAGGCCGAGCGCGCCTTTCTGGACTCGATAGAGATCGCTCTGCAGGCGGTGATCGATTATGCCGAACGGCTGGCCGCCCACCGCGAGGCCGAGGCCACACGCTGCGCCGATCCCCAGCGTGCGGGCGAGTTGGCCCAAATGGCGGCCAACCTCCGTCAGGCGCCGCGCGGTCCGGCCAAGACCTTCTGGCAGGCGCTGCAGGCGGGCTGGCTGCTGCACATGCTCTTTCACGCGACCATGAACGGCAATGCCATGGGCCGCGTGGATCAATACATGTGGCCCTATCTGGAGGCCGACCTGGCGGAGGGCCGCCTCACGTTGGACCAGGCTGGCGAGCTGGTGGACTGCTTCACGCTCAAGTTCAACGAGCGCGCCAAGACCACCGACGATCAGCTTCCTGATGCGCGCGAGGAGGAGGTGCTCGACCTGAGCCAACGCACGCGCCACAGCACCTCGTCGCAGATCGGCACGCGGCGCGACACCCTGGATGCTACCAACCACTGGCTGCAGAACATCGTCGTCTCGGGCCTGACCCCTGAAGGCGAGGATGGCACCAATCCGCTCAGCTACCTGCTGTTGGAGAGCTATCGCCGCAATAAGATGACCAACCCGCTGCTCACGGTGCGCGTGCACGGTGGCTCGCCCGACGAGCTGATCCGCTTTACCTGCGAGGTGCTTAAAGAGGGCGGCGGCATGCCGGCGCTCTTTAACGACGATCAGCTCGTGCCCGCGCTAGAGCGGTTGGGCATTCCCACCGAGGATGCCCGCGACTATACCAACGATGGCTGCTGGGAGGTGATCATCCCGGGGCGCACCGACTTTCGCTTCCAGCGTATGAGTATGATGCTTTGCCTCGAATGGGTCTTTACCCAGGGCATCTCGCGGCGCACGGGCCTGCGCGAAGGGATCGACACCGGTGACCCGCGAGGGTTCACCAGCTTTGACGACCTATGGGCGGCCTTTGAGGCTCAGGTGGATGAGATGGTGGCGCGCCTGACGGAGCATGTGGTGGAGGCGATCGATGAGCGCTGCAGCATCGCGCCGGTGCCCCTGGTGAGCGCCCTGATCGACGGCCCCATTGCCAGGCGGCGCGATTTCACGGCGGGCGGCGCCAAGCATCGCACCTTTGGGATGTTGGCGGAGAGCGCTGCCTATGCCATCGACTCGCTGACGGCCGTCAAGAAGGTGATCTATGACGACCAGGCCGCCAGCATGGAGGAACTGTGTGCCGCACTGGACGCCAACTGGGAAGGGTACGAGCGCCTGCGCGTGCGCATGCTGGCCGCGCCTCACTACGGGAACGGGGACCCGTACGCCGACGTGGTGGGCCGCCGGATGATCGACACGTTCACCCGGGCGGTCGCGCGACATGGCTCCAAGTATGCCGACCTGATCAAGTTCCCGGCCGGGGTGGCTACCTTCTCGTGGTACATCGGCATCGGCGAGGGGCTGGGCGCCTCGCCAGATGGCCGTCTGGCGGGCGAGCCCGTCTCGTCCAACTTTTCCCCCGGCCTGGGCCGCGATCGCAACGGCCTGCCGAACGCCATCCTGTCCTACGCCGCGATGCACGAAGGGAATCTGCCCGCCGGCGGCCCGCTTGACCTGAGGCTGAACCGCCACATGGTGATCGGCGACGCGGGCACCGAGCGCATGGCCGCCCTGGTGCGCAGCTTTGTGGAGACCGGCGGCAACATGATGACCCTCACCGTGGTGGACACGGAGGAATTGCGCGCCGCCCAAAAGGACCCGGACAAGTACCGCTCGCTGCGCGTGCGCATGGGCGGCTGGTGCGCCTACTTTACCATGCTCAGCGAGCAACAGCAGAACCATCACATCCGCCGCCAGGAGGGCCAGGGCTGATGGCCGACGAACGCTCGCCGGCCGAATCCGATGAGCTGGCCACTGAAGGTACAATCTTTGATATCGATAGCTTTGCGGTGCACGACGGCCCGGGCATCCGCATGGCGGTCTATCTCAAAGGCTGCCCGCTGGCCTGTCGCTGGTGCCATAGCCCCGAGTCGCAGCGGCTCGAGGCCGAGTTGGCCCTGGCGCGCGAGCGCTGCATCGCCTGCGGCGCGTGCGTCGAGGCGTGTCTCCAGGGTGTACATCGCCTCGATGGCGAGGGTGTGCACCTGCTAGCGCGCGAGCGCTGCGTCGCCTGCGGCGCCTGCGTCGAGGCCTGTATCTCGGGCGCCCTGTCGCTCAAGGGCTACCGCATCACGGCCGGGGAGATCGTGGCCAAGGCGGAGCGTCTGCTGCCCTTCTTCCGGAGTTCGGGCGGCGGCGTCACCCTCAGCGGCGGAGAGGTCACCCTGCAGGCCGATTTCGCGGCGGCGGTGCTGCGCGCCTGCCGGGAGCGCGGCATCCATACCGCCATTGAGACGTGCGGCGCGGCCTCCTGGGAGCGTATGGCCCAGGTGGCCGAGCACGCCGATCTGATCCTCTACGATCTCAAGCTGATCGATGACGCGGTCCATCGCCGCTGGACCGGCGCCTCCAACCGCGCGATTCTGGACAACGCCCGTCGGCTGGCTGACCGGAATATCCAGATCCGCGTGCCGCTGATCCCTGGCGTGACCGACACCGATGCCAACGTGAGCGGTATCTTTCGGTTCATGCGCGAGGCCGGCCTGCGCCGGGTGGCCCTGCTGCCCTACAACACCTCAGCCGGGGCCAAGTACGAGTGGCTCGATCGCCCCTATGAGATCCGGGCCGAGGTTCAGAGCCAGGCGGCGCTCGAGGCGATGCTCGCCCTGGCGCAGGGTGAGGGGCTTGAGGCGGTCGTCGACTGAGCGCTCTCTATGAGAGGTCAATCAGGTGGTGGTAGATCCGCTCAAACAGGCCATGAACCGGGCCTACCAGTTCTGTGAGGAGCAGCAGCGCGCCCTGGACGAGGGCCGCATCACCGAGGCCGAGTGGTTCGAGATCCACCAGCGCTATTTCACGGCGCACTACTTGGCGGGCGACAATCCACGCGCCCAATCGGGACATGGCAGCGATGCGACGGCCTATCGTTACGCCCGCGGCATGGTCTTGGAGGCCATCGATCGCAGCGGCACGCTGATCGACATCGGCTGCGCCAACGGCCACCTGATCGAGATGCTGGATCGCTGGCTGCAGGGCACGGGGCTGACCGTCGAGATGCACGGCCTGGACATCTCCGAGGGCCTGCTGGCGCTGGCCAGGCGGCGGCTCCCGCATTGGGAGTCCCGTTTGTATCTGGGCAACGCCCTCTATTGGACGCCGTCTCAGCCGTTCGACCATGTGCTTATCGCGGGATGCGAATATGTGCCCCGGGATCGAGAGCGTGACCTGTTCGAGCACCTCTACGCGGATATTGTGGCGCCCGGAGGCCGCCTGATCCTGGGGCCGACCAGCGAGGCGGTGGAGCATCCAGAGCTAGAGGGCAAGCTACGTCGTTGGGGCTATGCGCCCAGCGGCTACTGCGTCAAATCACACCAACATCATGCGGCCCTCTGCCGGCGCCTGTTTTGGTTCGACAAAACATGATCGCACAGGTACTCAACCGCTCTACCCAAGCAGGAGATGACCATGACCAAACTGATGCGCGGCTATGCACCGATTGTACCCACGCCCTACACCGATGACAACCAGGTTGACCTGGCCAGCCTGCGGCGCCTGACCGAGTACCTGGTCGCCAACGGCGCCCAGGGGATGTCGCCCAACGGCGGCGATTCAGAGGCGCGCCATCTGAGCGAGGGGGAGCGCCAGCGCGCCGTGGATGCGGTGATGGAGGTCAACGCTGGGCGGATCTTTGTGAATGTGGGGGCCTCAGCGCCCACCACCGGGGAGTCCAAACGGCTGTGCCAATATGCCCAGCGAGCTGGCGCCGACGGCGTCTTTGTGATGCCGCCGGGCAACTGGCGCGGCACCCTGACCGAGGAGGTCTCCGACGAGGAGATGCTGGCCCACTATGAGACGGTCTGCGACGGGCTGGACATCCCCATGATGATCCACGCCACCCGCGCCATGGATGTGCCCTTCTTGGTCAGGCTGATCGAGCGCATCCCTGCGGTGCAGTACGTCAAGGAAGAGACCACCCACGGCCCCAAGCTGCGCCGCTACGTGCGCGAGCTGGGCGACAAGGTGACCCTCTTTGGCCCCGGGCTGCACTATCCTGCGGAGCTGGAATGGGGCGCCATGGGCGTGATGCCGAGCTGCTGCGCCGTCCACAGCCACGGGCGCGTGTTCGATCTCTGGCAGGCGGGCCGGGTCGACGAGGCGCGCGCCACCTGGAACCGCATGCTTCCGCTGGTCTTCTGGCGTTGGCGGACCTCGCCCCAGGAGGCGGGCAAATGGTTCCTGATGCATGAGGGGGTGTTCGAGACGCGCTACACCCGCCCCGAGCACGGCAAGCTCGTGCTCGACGAGGCCGACTATCGAGAGATGCTGCGCGTGTTGGATGCCATGGGCGGCGAGCCCTGGTGACGCCGCAAGCGGGTCCTGCCCGTGGCCAGGATCTGAGAGAGGGGACGATCCCTCTACGCCTTTGGATAGCAGGAGAATCAGTTGAGAGGAGCGTACCATGTCCACAGCCAAACTGACACTCAACGCCGATCTGGGTACCGAGACGATCAGCCGCCACATCTACGGCCACTTTTCCGAGCACCTGGGCCGTTGCATCTATGGCGGCTACTGGGTGGGCGAGGATGCGTCCATCCCCAACACCCGCGGCATTCGCGACGACATTGTGGCCGCCCTGCGCGGGATCGCCATCCCGAACCTGCGCTGGCCCGGCGGCTGCTTTGCCGACGAGTATCACTGGATGGATGGGATCGGCCCGCGG
>JAFGLK010000025.1 GCA_016928125.1 Anaerolineae bacterium | reverse complement strand
GTCGGGCAGGAACTGCATCTCGATCTGGATGATGCCAGCGCCCTTGCAGGCCTCGCAACGCCCTCCCTTGACGTTGAAGGAAAAGCGCCCCGGTTTGTAGCCACGAATCTTGGCGTCGGGCAGGGACGCGAACACACTCCGGATGGGGCCCATCAAGTTGGTGTAGGTGGCCGGGTTCGAGCGCGGTGTGCGCCCGATGGGCGACTGGTCGATGTCGATGACCTTGTCGAGATGGCGCACGCCGCGCAGTTCGTCGAAAGCGCCCGGCCGCTCCTGTTTGGCCCGATTCAGGATCTGCGCCAAGCGCTTGTAGATCACCTCGATGAGCAGACTGCTCTTGCCCGAGCCCGACACGCCCGTGATAGCCACAAAGCGACCCAGCGGGAGCTCAACCGTGATGTCCTTCAGGTTGTTCTGGCGCGCCCCCACCACGGTCAGCGTCTGGCCGTTGCCAGAGCGCCGGTGGGCCGGCACGGGCACGCTCACCTCGCCGTTGAGAAACTGGCCCGTCAGCGACTCGGGATGGGACAGCAACGTCTGCAGGTCGCCCTCGCAGACCACCCAGCCGCCGTGCTCGCCAGCGCCAGGGCCCAAGTCGATGACATAATCGGCCGCCCGGATGGTGGCCTCGTCATGTTCCACCACCAGCACCGTGTTGCCCAGATCGCGCAGACGCATCAACGTCTCGATCAGGCGCCCATTGTCGCGCTGGTGCAGGCCGATGCTGGGCTCGTCCAGGATGTAGAGCACGCCCATGAGTTTCGACCCGATCTGGGTGGCCAGCCGAATGCGCTGGGCCTCGCCGCCCGACAAGGTGGCGGCCGCCCGCCCCAGGGTCAGATAGTGCAAGCCCACATCCTGCAGGAAACCGAGCCGCGAGAGAAGCTCGCGGACGATCTGCTGAGCGATCAGGTTCTCTCGCTCGCTCAGGCGGTCGGGCAGAGAGCGGATGACCTGCATCGCCTCCTCGATCGACATCTCGGTGAGCCTGTCGATCGATAGGCCTCCCACCGTGACAGCCAAGCTCTCGGGGCGCAGGCGGCGCCCTCCGCAGGTGGGGCAGGCGAACTCGGTCATGTAGCGCTCGACGAACTGGCGCACCCGATCGGAGGAGGTCTCGTTGTAGCGGCGTTCCAGATTCGGAATCACGCCCTCGAAGGCTGTCTGGTGCGAGCGCTCGCGTCCCTGCTGATTGTGATAGCGCACGCGCACCATCTCGGCGCCGCTGCCATACAGGATCACGCGCCGCTGTTCGGGATCGAGGGAGCGCCAGGGTTCGGCCATCGAAAAGCCATAGTGCTCCGCCACCCCGGCCAGCAGATGCCCATAGTAATCAGAGCCCTGGCTGCCTTGATTCCAGGGATCAATCGCGCCTTCGCCTAGCGACAGCCTGGGGTTGGGCACAATCCGTGCTGGATCCAGTTTCTGTTCCACGCCCAGCCCCGTGCAGGTGGGGCAGGCGCCGTGTGGGCTGTTGAAGGAAAAGCTGCGCGGCTCGAACTCGGGCAGACTGATGCCGCAGGTGGGGCAGGCGTACTTTTCTGAATAGATGCGCTCTTCGCCGTCGACAATCGAGACGATGACTACGCCGTCGCCCAGGCGGAGGGCGGTCTCTACCGAGTCGGCCAGGCGGCCGCGCGCCTCGTCGGCGCCCTCGGTCCGGTCGGGCGAGGCCTGCCGCGCGACCAGCCGGTCGATGACGACCTCGATCGTGTGCATCTTGTAGCGATCCAGTACGATCTCGGTATCCAGATCGTATACGGTGCCATCGATCCGGGCGCGCACATACCCGGCCTTGCGCAGGTCGGCGATGATGCGCTTGTGTTCGCCCTTGCGATCCCGAACCAGGGGCGCCAAGATCATCAGGCGCGTGCCGTCTGGCAGCGCCAGCACACTATCGACGATCTGCTGGACGGTCTGGCGGCTGATCTCCCGGCCGCAGTTGGGGCAGTGGGGGATGCCCACCCGCGCGTAGAGCAACCGTAGATAGTCATAGATCTCGGTCACCGTGCCCACGGTGGAGCGCGGGCTGCGGCTGGTGCTCTTCTGGTCGATGCTGATCGCCGGCGACAGCCCGTCTATCTGGTCGACATCGGGCTTGTCCATCTGGCCCAGGAACTGGCGTGCGTATGCCGAGAGCGACTCGACATAACGCCTCTGCCCCTCCGCAAAGATCGTATCGAAGGCCAGAGACGACTTGCCCGAGCCAGACAAGCCGGTGATGACCACCAGTCTGTCGCGCGGGATGTCGATGTCGATGTTCTTGAGGTTGTGTTGACGAGCGCCCCTTACAGAGATGCACTCGTGGGCCATGGGCTCTCCTTGCAGCTAGGGCGGCATCAGGCAATCGGCAACTGCCTATTATAGCAAGCCTGAGCCGGCGAGCCAAATGGAGGGGGCATCGGCCACGAGATCGGTTCCCGGCAGAGCGGTCTGCGCGCCCGGGTGGATGTGTCGCAGGTGGCATGGGCCGGAGCCTCCGGGGTGCAGGCTGGAGGGAACCGTCACAATCAGGGCGTAGCACCGCTGCTCCCAGGCCCAGGCCGGAGTAGGGGAGGCCCAGGGGTGAGCCCTGGCCTCCCCCATTACTTGGCTAACGCTGTGCCGCAGAGTAGCCCATCTCGCCGCCGGCCGAGGCGCCCTTGAGTCCGAGCTGCTCTATCAGCTGGCCTTCGCGTCGGCAGTAGCCGAACACCGTGCCAATATCCCAGCCCACGCAGAAATGGCGCACGCCCATGTCGAGGAATGGCTTGGCCCCCTCCATGCTGCCCAGCTCGACCCGGGGGTGCTTGCCCATCTCGAGCGCCGTCTTGATCATGCGCAGGTGCGCCTCCTGCACCTCGGGCTCGCGCCCCCCGCCCGGCTTGCCGATGCTGACCGAATAGTCGCTGGGGCCGAACTGCACCATGTCGATGCCCTCCACGGCCAGGATTTCCTCCAGGTTGTCCATGGCGGCCTTTTTCTCGATCATGAGCGCGATCACGGTCTCGTTGAGCGAGTCGACCCAGCTCTGGCGCCCGCTCTCCACCACATAGCCCGTCGAGCGGCGCATGCCAGCGCCATGGATCCCGCCGGCCTGCGGCGTCTCGGCGCGCACCAGGCGCACGCAGTCGCGGGCGTCGTCGGCCGTACGAATGTCGGTAAAGAGCACGTTCTGGATGCCCGAGTCGATGGCGTGCTGGGCGATGAACCCGCGGGTCTCCTGCTCGACCTTCATCATCGAGGACATGTTGGGGAACAGGTCCAGCGCCCGCCCCAGGTTGTCCATCTGCTCCAGGCTAAAGGGGGAATACTCGCCCACGTACTCGATATAGTCGAACACGCCGGCGTGGCCGATCACCTCCACCATGCCCGGCCAGGGGCAGATCACATGGGTGCCCACGCTGGGCTTGCCCTCGTTCAAAAGCTCTCGCAATCGGTTGGGTCGCATGGTTGCCTCCAGAAATGAATGATGGGCCGCGTGGCCGCCGCGCCCGGCTGGCCATGGGCAGGTTAAACCTCTGAGAGCTTACCTGGATGTGATCTTG
>JAFGLK010000024.1 GCA_016928125.1 Anaerolineae bacterium | reverse complement strand
GCCGTTGAACTCGGAGATCAGCCCGGCGTTCTGTGACATCTCGAGCCAGGGCACCACCGAGGTGATCAGCTCCCACTGATTCAGCCCATAGCGGTTGGTGAGCTGATTCAACTCCAGGCCGCCGCGCAATCCCATACGCCAGTCGAGCACGCCGCCGTGGCGTAGAGGGCCATCCTCGCCCATGCCCTGGAAGATGCCGCCCACACAGGTCATGTGACCGCTCCACTTGCGGTCGTAGGCAAGCCCTGGGATGTTTTCATAGTAGAGGTTGCACGGCGAGGGGCACGACTCGGTGCAGGAATAGACGCGCACGTTGCCCCCATACTCGGCAGCGATGCGCTCTTTCATGCGCTTGATGCGATTCGCCGGGTTGCGTTGCGTCCGCGCCTCCGCGCCGATGGCGGCGATCAACGCATTCATGCGCTCGGGGTCGGCCAAGGGCACCTTGCCCGTGCCAAGCACCGTGATGGCCTTGAGCTTTTTCGAGCCCATCACCGCCCCAAAGCCGCCATGTCCACAAGCCGACGAACTGGCGGTCTGAATCGTTGCCATGCGACTGAGGTGCTCGCCCGCTTGACCAATCGCCATGGAACGCGCGCCCCGCCCTTCCAGCCCCTCCAGCGCATCCACGGTGTCGAGGGCATCCTGTCCCCAGAACTCGGCGGCCGGCTCGATACGCACCTCATCATCTCGGATGGCGATCCGCACCGGTTCCTCACTGGCGCCAGTGACGATCAGGCCGTCATAGCCGGCGCGCTTGAGCTCGCCGCCAAAGTGCCCGCCAAAGTTGGAGCGGGTAAACCAATGGTACGGCCAGGCCTGAGGGCCAAAGGTGCAGATATTCGCCCGACCGCTGTAAGGCGCTCGGGTGCCGGTCAGCACGCCCGGAAAGACCATGAGCGGATTCTCTGGGGCAAAGGGCTCTACAGGCTGGGGATACTCCTCCCACGCGATGCGGGCCGCGATGCCACGCGCGCCCAGATAGGCCGGCACATACGGCCGCGTCTCCTGGGTCCAGATGCGCATCTCGCTCAGGTCGATGCGCAGAATCGTGTTGGTCCAGCCGAACATCGACTCATAGCGACGCACACGCTGTGTGATGGGCTGCATAGGGTTTCTCCTTATGGGTTTGCCAGATGGACCATCATGCGGCTTGAGCCGGAGAATTGGCCGCATGCCAAGGGATTCTGCGCCGTCCCGGGCAGGCTGTCAAATCCCGGCGCGAGGAACTCGCGGCGCCGGAAGCCCGCAGCGCGAGGAGCTCGCAGCACAGCTTCCTGCATACGAAAAACACATCTCCTGCGGCATGCCGCAGGAGATGTGTTGGGCGCGCGTGCCGTTTTTGGGAAGCTCAGAGTCAGACCAACGACACAGACACCTACCTATATGCGTTGTAGTTCCTCAAAACGAGAGGAAGATACAGATCGTACCAGGGGCCGGGCAGATCATCGAGATAGTCTATCCAATAGCTCGGTCCCATGTCGCCGAGGATGATGTTGAGCTCCTGGGTGCCGTCCTCCAGCATCCGGAACACATCCGGGCTCAGCACGCGATTGCTCTCGAAAAAGACATACTCGCAATAGGGCATGGCGTCCGGATCCGTGTCCGTGTCTCCGTCCGGCGTCCTGAGCGGATCATCCGTGAGACGGATGACCTGACGCGTCTCGACGTTGATCTTGTAGACATCGAACCGGTCATCCTCGCGATCCGAGTCGAAAAAGATCCACTTGCCATCGGTGGACCAGCTTGGATGACGGTCTTCCGCCGGGTGGTTCGTGATCCGAACCAGGTTGCTGCCATCGGGATCCATGACATAGATCTCCGTATTGCCATCGCGGTCCGTTTGGAAAGCGATCTGAGTCGAGTAGGGATGCCAGTTGGGCGCCTCATCCGAGGCCGGATGGTTCGTCAAACGGGTCTGTATTACGCCCCCCGGATCGGTCTTGTAGATCTCCCAGTTAAGATCCCGGTCAGATTGGAATACAATCTCGTAGCAATCCCAAGACGGGGCCATGTCTTGAGAGAGGGAGATACCATCTACGGCCAGGGGCCATTTGGTAACGTTCGTCTCCCCGCTGCCGTCCCCGTTCATGCGGTAGATCTCCCAGTCGCCATCCCGATTAGAGGCAAAGGCGATCCTTTGCCCCTCAAAGTCCCAGATGGGCATGGCATCCTGAGCGAGATCGTGTGTCAGCCGCTCCGGATTCGTGCCGTCAAAGCGCATGCGCCACACGTCCACATTCTTGTTGGCTCGATCCGTCTGGAACACTACCCACTCAGGGCAAACCCAACAAGGCGAGTACTTGTAGTTGCCAAAGGAGAGGTCCCCCGTCCAATTGGGCGGGGTGGTGAGCAGCGTGTAGGTGCCGTCGCCATAGGTCTGAATGCGGTAAGTGCCATTATCTGTCGTCGGATAGGTCTGGCGCCACCCCTCGGGCACCACCTCTTCGACCGTGTAGATGCCTGACAACACATCCAGGGTCGCGCTCCATTTACCATGGTTCACTGTGCCTGGGGCATCAATCGTGTCCGTCTCAAACACGATCGCGCCGACGCTATCCCGCACGATGATGTGCACTCCACCTACTCGAGGCTCTCCCTCGTCCCAGGCGCCATTGTCGTTCTGGTCCCAGAATTTGTACCCCTCCAGGAGCGGGCTGCGATGCAGGCCCGCATCCCACCAAGACACGTGACATGATCCACTGATCCCAGGATCGAGCCGGAAGATGATCGTCCGGCCAGTCGTCGGGTCGGCGTCGCTATCGAGGTATTCGTCGCCGCCTTGATCCTTGGGCACAAAGTGATACCCAGGGGGCAGCACGAACTCGATATAATATAGCCCTGGGTCCAGGTTCTCAAAGTAATAGAGGCCCCGATCATAGCTACCCGAGCCCGTGGTCTTGGTGCCGATCTTGTGGCCATCGCCGTCGTAGAGGTTAACCACCACCCCGGGTACGCCCATCTCGTCGGGATCCTGCACGCCATCCAGATCCTTGTCCAGCCATACGAAATCCCCGACGACGCACTTGGGCTCGGGTGTCGGCGTGGGCTCGGGCGTCGCCGACGGCGCTAGAGTCTGAGTCACCTGAAGCGGGGCGGGACCTCCCTGGTACATCAGACCTACATCTGGGGACCGGGCATCGTCCCCTGAGGCCGAGGTGCCCCTTCCCAGGGCAAAGCACAGCACCAACACAGTGCCGAGGGCGACCAAGGCAAAGAGCCTGCGCATAGGAATCGACGCGAGCCAACTGATCGCTTTGCTCATCTCGTGCTCCTTCTGCAAGCCAGATCGTGCTCCTTCTGCAAGCCAGACCGTGCTCCTTCTGCAAGCCAGACCGTGCTCCCTCTGCAAACCAGATCCCAGGACGCGCCTTAGGCCACGTCAACCAGAAAGTCTGCTCAATAGCTCTTGACGAGATCATCGGGGGCAAGGGCGAACTCCCCCGCGCGTCCCAGCGGCCCAAAGACCGTCCCCACATCAGCGGACTCACCCACGGGCTCGCCATGGTACTCGATCCAGGCGTGGGCTCGCAGCCGGGCATGTTCGCGACAGACTCCGATGCGCAGATCGACCCAGATGCCCTGGACGGCCAACATGCGCTGAGACGCCAGCGCCCTGGTCAGACAGCTCACTTGATAGAGATGATGCCTGGCCGCGATCGCGACGAGATCAGCGATCCGCTCGACGCTCAAAGGAGTGGTTTCGCTGCCCCATTCCCGCT
>JAFGLK010000168.1 GCA_016928125.1 Anaerolineae bacterium | reverse complement strand
CGCACGCGGGCTACTCGTTGTTAGGTAGGCTCTTTGCCGTGGGCTATATGAAGGGGCTGATCGAGGCGGTGGAAAAGACGCGGGGCTGAGATCGCGGTTTTGCACGACAAAGGCCGCCGCTCGCTGACGCGCTCAGCGGGGGGCGGCCTTCTTGCGTGGGGCTCGCTCAGCGCTTGAGCCCGGTCATGACCACTCGGCGGTCGCCCTTCGGCGGAAGGCCGTCTTGCTTGACAGCCTCCCTGCTGATGGATAAACTCTGGCGGCTGAGCAGGCCGAGTTGCGGCGTAGTCAACACTCGGCTATACTGAGTGCCGTCGTAGCTTTGCCTCGCATGCCCCGGGGGTCGTGCCCTGAGCTTTGCTCCCTGACGTCCCCGACAAGACAACTGGAGGAGGAGTAGATGTCGGCAGCCCGGCCAGGTGATGGAGCTGTCGCGGCCCAGGCCGCATCCAGGCGGAGAAGGCGGTCGTGGCTCGAGCAGATCGACTACTTTCGCAAGAACTATCTCGCGGGCTACCTGTTTATCAGCCCATGGCTGATCGGCTTTTTCGTCTTTACCTTTGGGCCGTTTCTCGCTTCGCTCTATCTCAGTCTGACCAAATACTCGATCGTGGGCGCCCCCGAATGGGTGGGGCTCGGCAACTATGCCAAGATTTTTACGGATGATCGCTATTTTCTTACCACCCTTTTCAATACCTTCTACTATGTCATCTTTCACGTGCCGGGGGTTCAGATCATCGCCCTCTTCCTCGCCATGGTGCTGGCCCAGGACCTGCGCGGCATCGCAATTTATCGCACCGTCTTCTATCTGCCCACGGTGACCACCGGCGTCGCCACGGCGATCCTGTGGCAGTGGATCTTCAACACGCGCTTTGGCGTCATCAACCTGGCCTTGGCCAAGATCGGCATCGAGGGCCCCGGCTGGCTGACCACCCGCAAGTGGGCCATGCCCGCGCTGATCATCATGAGCCTGTGGGGCGTGGGTGGCCCCATGGTCATCTACCTAGCGGGCATCAAGAACGTACCCATGAGCCTCTACGAGGCAGCCCAGATTGATGGGGCCAGCAAGTGGCGCCAGTTCTTCCAGATCACCTTGCCGCTGATCACCGCCAGCATCTTTTACAATACGACCATGGGCATCATCGGTTCGTTCCAGGTGTTCACCCAGGCGTATGTGATCACCCGAGGCGGCCCAGCCAACGCCACCCTGTTCTACGTCCTCTATCTCTATCGGACCGCCTTCGAGAATCTTCACATGGGCTACGCCTCGGCTTTGGCCTGGATCTTGTTCCTGATCATCCTGCTGTTAACCATGGTGCAGCTGGCCATGTCGAGGCGTTGGGTCTACTATGAGAGCGCTCGCGATGAGGGAGGTGCCAGGTGACCGGCATACCGGCAGCGCGTTCAGGTGTGAGCCCTCTGGCCAGGCCCAGAAAGACTCAGTCGCTGCGCACGCGGCGCACCATCACGATGTTGTTGGCTTACGCTGTTACCACCCTCTTGGCTGGGCTCTTTCTCTTTCCGTTTCTTTGGATGGCATCTTCCTCCCTCAAGACACCTCAAGAGTTGGTTCAGATCCCGCCCACCTTGTTGCCGAAGGCGTGGGCCTGGAACAACTATGTCGACTCGTGGCGTTCTCAGCCGTTTTTGACATATTTCAAAAACAGCATCACGATCACGGCCTTGGTGGTGGTGGGGCGCATCGTCTCCTGCTCCTTGGTAGCGTTTGGCTTTGCCCGGACTCGCTTCCCAGGCCGCGACTTTTTATTCGTCGTGCTTCTGGCCACGATGATGCTGCCTCGCCAGGTAACGCTGATCCCGCAATACCTGCTCTTTAAGCAGCTGGATTGGATCAACACCATCAAGCCGCTCACCGTGCCGGCCTTTTTCGGGAACGCCTTCCATGTGTTCTTATTGCGGCAGTTCTTCATGAACCTGCCTCTCGAGCTGGACGAGGCGGCATTCATGGACGGCGCGACCCGTTGGGGTATCTATTGGCGCATTGTCATGCCGTTGAGCAAGCCGATCCTGCTCACCGTGCTGACCTTTACCTTCATTGGTGTGTGGAACGATTTCTTCGGGCCCCTGCTCTACCTGAGCACGCTGGATCAGATGACCATCGCTGTGGGCCTGCTCTTCTTCCGCGATCAGTTCGGTGGGCCGTTCCACCATCTCATGGCGGCTGCGGTAATGGCGGTGGTGCCGATCATCGCCGTGTTCTTTGTGGCGCAACGCTACTTTATCTCCAGCATCGTGATGACAGGCCTGCGAGAGGGATAACCGGCCCTCGGCTGGTCCCCGCCGACGGCGTTCTCGCGATGGAGGCATCCGAAAGGGGGTTGGATATCGATCGAGTCATCGCCAGTATTCATGTGGTTAGAAAACAAAAGCACACAACAAGGAGAGAAACATGTTGGAGAAGATGCTATCGCGACGTCAGTTGCTGCGTATCACTGGCATAGCCGGTGCCAGCCTGGTCGCTGCTGCCTGCCAGCCTAAGATCGTCGAGGTGACGCGCGTCGTCACTGAGGAAAAGGTCGTCAAAGAGACCGTCGAGGTCGAAAAGGTCGTCAAAGAGGCCGTCGAGGTCGAGAAGGAGGTCACCCGGGTCGTTGAGAAGGAGGTGGTCGTGGAGGCCACCAGACCCGTCAGAAAAGCGAGCGACTGGGTGCCCCTTCGCTATGGCACTTTCTGGCCCATGTGGCGTATCGAGATCCTCAATCAAGGCCTCTCGATCTTCGCCAAGCAGCATCCCAATATCGGCGTCTCGGTCGAGTTGGGTGGCGGCAGCTATCGCGACAAGCTCACCACCCAGTTCGCCGCAGGCACAGAGCCCGACACCGGAATCACCAACGTCTACGATATGCAGCGTTTCTACGACGAGGGCCTGTGTCTGGACCTGCAGCCGGAGTGCGATAAGCGCAACATCAACGTCAAAGAAGAATACGCACTCCAGGGCGTCGAATACTCGGGCGAGCACCTCTATGGCATGCCCTGGGTGACCTTTGCCCATGGCATCTACTACAACAAGGACATGTTCAAAGAGGCCGGCGCCAAGGATCCATATGATGATCTGGGCGGTTACTGGGATTGGGACCAGTTCATTGAGGCCTGCATGGCCATCAAAGATAACACCGGCAACTTTCCACTGCATCTCGGCCCGAACTCGCTCTCGTATAGCCTCCCCGAGTTCATCTATGGACGCTGCGGTCGACTCTATGACTTTGTGAATTTCAAGTACGCCCTCAACGAGCCCAAGACGGTCGAGGCCATTCAGTGGTACCTGGACGAACTCTACCATTCCGGGATCATCATCGACAGCGAGAGCGCCAGCGCCACTTCGTTGGCCGGCATGGCGGATCCTTTTAGCGGCCAGGCGGTGGCCATGACCAAGCAGTCCACCGGTTGGGTGCGCTCCACACTGGACCGCGTAGGCGATACCTTTGAGTGGGACATCGCACGTTGCCCGACGCCGACCGGCTCGCCGGATGAGACCATGAGTTTTGTCTCGGCGGACCCGAACTTTGTCAGCTCCCAGACCCAGTATCGCGACGAGGCCGTGGAGCTGATGATGTTCCTGGCCGGAGACGACATGATGGGCATCCTGAGCAAGGCCAAGTTGGGTATCTGCGCCCTCAAGCGCGCCCAGACCATCGAGGGTGGCTTTTTCGCGCCGCCGCCAACGAACATCGCCATGATGCTGGAGCCGTGGAACCACAAGCGGAATCTGCCCGCCTTCTTCCATTACTCCACCAACGCGGCGCAGAAGGTCATGGCGCGAGAGATGGACTTTCTCATCCTCAAGGAGAAGACCGTCCAGGAGGCCTGCGACACGATGCAGAAAGAGTGCGACGAACTGATCGAGTATCAGACTCGCTTCAAGCCGGATAGCCAGTGGGTGATCGATTTCCCCGACAGCCTGGCGGCCTGCAAGTAGCGCTCTCGCGTCCGGAGATCAGGGTCGAGCCAGAGCCATCTGGCTCGACCTTGCCTTTTGTCCGAGAATCACGTACCCTCCACCCACCTGCGACGGCACACAACATCGACGAGGAGTAAGGCATGAAGATCGGCTTTGCCACCCAGATCTGGGTGCGCGACAATCATTGGGAGAACTTTCACCGCATGCTGGACGAGATGTCGCTCATCGGCCTGGATGGCTTTGAGCAGGCCCCGCCCTATCTCATCGAGCAATACGAGCGGCGCCCGCAAGAGCTGCGCCAGCTGCTGGACATGCACGACCTGGAGCTCTCCAGCTACTACACCAGCGTCACCTTCCACGATCCCGAGGCCCGCGCCAGACGCGTGGCCGAGGTCAAGCGGCGCGCCCGCTTTGTGGCCGAGCTGGGTTACGAGAACGT
>JAFGLK010000167.1 GCA_016928125.1 Anaerolineae bacterium | reverse complement strand
TTGAGAAGGAGGTCACGCGCATCGCCACGGCCCCCCCAGCGCCGAAAGAAAAGGTCCATATCCGTTATACGACCATGACGGGGGCTAACAACCTGCCCTTCGCGATCGCTAGGGACGAGCGATTCATGAAGGTCAACCCAGATGTCGAGGTCGAGCAAATCGCCGTTCCCTATGCCCAGTACCAGGAGAAGATCTTGACCATGCTGGCCGGGGGCGATATCCCTGATGTGACCGAGGTGGACGGTTACTGGATGCTCAACTGGGTCGGTATGGGTACCCTCCGGCCGCTCGATGATTATCTTGCAGCAGATAAGGAATACACCAGCCACAAGGTTGTTCCGAATTCGTGGCCGGCTCCTGACCATCAGCTCATCGATGGCAAGATTTACTCGAAGGTGCAGGTAGAGAGTACGCGCGTCGTTTATTTCAATGAGACGGCGTTTAAAGAGGCTGGGCTCAAAACGCCCATCGAGTTGGTCGAAGAAGGCAAGTGGGATTGGACCGCCTATCTCGAGGCGGCTTTGAAACTGACCAAGGGGAGTGGCGTAGATAAGGTCTATGGTGCGCTCGCTTACCCGCTCTCGGCCTCTAACTATTTGTTTATTCACAGCAATGGTGGGCTGGTGCTTTCTGAGGACAAGAGTAAGTGCATCATCACCATGCCGGAGACGATCGAGGCGATTCAGTTTCAGATTGATCTTATCCTGAAGCACGACGTCGCGCCGCTGCCAGCCGAGGAACAGGTGATTGGCGGAGGCAGGGCGGCCTTTATGACCAGCCGTACAGCTATGTGTGTGGATAACGTCTACGCCATGCGCGTCTTTAACGAAGAAATGCCAAAGGAGGTCCAGTGGGCTGTTGCCGCGCTTCCTACAGCCCCGCAAACTGGCTACTATCGCACATGGCACAAACCTAACGCGTTCGGCATCCCCACAGCAGCCACATCCCCGGATGCTGCTTGGAGGTTTCTGGCCTGGGACCCAATCGGAGAGGAGCGGATAGCTCTCGAGCGGGGCTCGTGTCCCGCCTTTGAGGAGAATGTTCCATACTTTTACGAAATGTGTCCTGCTAAGAACTGCCGCCTTTTCCTGGATGACTACGATGCTGGCAACACCTTTGTCTTGCCTCTAACGACCAAATGGACGGAGATGAGCAAGATCATCAATGACGAGATATCCTTGGCGCGTATTGGCGAGAAGACGGTGGACGAGGCCGTGAAGGCCATCGAGCCGCAGGTCAACGCGCTCCTGGCATGAGCTGGGCTGCTGGCCCGCGATGGCAGGCGTTCGGGCGGGTGTTTGCCCGCCCGAACGCTCGCCTTGCCTGCGGCGGTTTGTCGCTCTGCAGGAGGCACCCTGGCCTGATGACCATGCCCGTCGGTCTTGGCAACAGAGGAGGCCCAGCATGCACATGAGTCGTATGCAGCGCCGCGAGGCCCTCGAGGCCTACGTCTTTATCAGCCCCTGGGTCATTGGCATGCTGCTCTTCGTCGGCGGCCCGATCCTGGCCTCCGCCTTCCTCAGCCTGACGGACTGGAGCCTGCTGGCGCCCATGCAGTTCGTCGGCACGGCCAACTATGTCCGTCTGCTGACCAACGACCCGCTCTTCTGGAAGGCGTTGAGGGTGACCGGCATCTACACCTTCGCTCATGTGCCCTTGGCGATCATGTTGGGCTTCAGCATCGCGCTGATGCTCAACCAGCCGCTGCGCTTCGTGGCTTTGTGGCGCACGATCTACTACTTGCCGGCGGTGGTCTCGGGGGTGGCGGTGGCGTTGTTGTGGTTGTGGGTGTTCAACCCCGAGCTCGGGCTGGCCAATCGCCTGCTGGACCTATTTGGGATCGAGCCACTGCCCTGGTTCATGAGCACCCGCTGGGCGCTGCCGACCCTGATCATCGTCAGCCTATGGGGGGTGGGAGGTGGGATGGTGATCTATCTGGCCGGGCTACAGGGCATCCCCACCGACCTATACGAGGCGGCGCACATCGATGGGGCAGGGATGTTGCGGCGCTTTCTGAGCATCACCATCCCGATGATGACGCCGGTGCTCTTCTTCCAGTTGATCATGGGCATCATCAACACGCTGCAGGTGTTCACCAACGCCTACGTGATGACAGCGGGCGGGCCGGCCAACGCCACCCTGTTCTACGTGCTCTACCTGTACCTGAACGCCTTCTCGTACTTCAAGATGGGCTACGCCGCGGCGATGGCCTGGATCCTGTTTCTGATCATCCTGTTGCTGACGGTGCTGGTGTTCTGGAGTTCGAGTCGGTGGGTGTACTACGAGGCCGAGGAAAGGGGGGCGCGATGAGTGCGAGTCGCGCATCTGAAGTGGTCGCCGGCGCTCGCGCCGGACAGGCCGCCGCGCCCTATGCCCGGCGCCAGCGGCAGTGGGGCATCCTGGCCTTCCGCTATGCGGGGAAGGCGTTGCTCTATCTGATCGTGCTGAGCGGGGGGCTGTTCCTGATAGTGCCTTTCGTCTGGATGCTCTCCGCCTCACTCAAAACCGAAGTACAGATGTTCGCCTCGCCGCCGGTCTGGATTCCCAATCCCATCAGGTGGGAGAATTATCCCCGCGCGCTCACGACTCTGCCCTTCCACCTCTTTCTGCGGAACACGTTGATCGTCACGGCGCTGGCGATGGTTGGCGAGCTACTCACCTGCTCCATGGTGGCCTACGCCTTTGCCCGGTTGCGCTTTCCGGGCAAGGGGGTCTTGTTCATGCTGGTGCTCTCGACGATGATGATCCCCTTCTACGTGGTGATGATCCCGCGCTTTATCCTCTTTCGGCGGATCGGCTGGATCAACACCTTGCTGCCGCTGACGGTGCCAGCCTACTTTGGCGGCAGCCCGTTCTACATCTTTCTGTTCCGGCAGTTCTTCATGCGCATCTCGTTCGAGATGGAGGACTCGGCGCGGATCGA
>JAFGLK010000023.1 GCA_016928125.1 Anaerolineae bacterium | reverse complement strand
ATATAGGTGTAATCCCTGTGGTGTTCGTGATGCTCATACTGGTATTGAGCCAACACCTTTGTGTCGGGAGCCAGTTTCCAGGTGCAGTTCTGTATGGCAGTCCGTCGTCGGAACTGCCGGGCGGCACCCACGTGACATTAAGGTTCACATACTTCATGGCACACGGCATTGCGGGGATTACGTGTTGGTTCCAGTGATCTGGAACCTTTTTTATTGCTTGAGGCCCGCTCGGCGTCAGGAGAGGAGCAGGTCGCGGATGTCATAGGCCCGATCCAAGGCCGGCGAGGCCGAACGCGAGGTTTCGCGGGCGATGGCATGGATCAGGAGATCGATCAGCAGCCCCGCGGGCGTGAGAGAGGGCAAGGCCAATTCGCCGCGGGCGGGGCAAATCAGCGCCGCGTCAGCGGCCTGGGCGCATGGGGAGACGGGGGACTCGGCGATCGCCAGCGTCTCGGCGCCGCGTTCCTTGGCGTATTCGAGCGCCCTGGCAAGCTGAGGGCAGCGCTGCAGGAAGGAGATCGCCACCACGACGGTGCGCTCGTCGGTGCTGGCCAGCGCCGCAGCCATGCTCAGCGGATCCGAGCTTGGGCTCATCACACGCAGCCCTAGCATCTGAAGATTGAGAGCGAGCAGTTGGGCCAACTGGGTCGACAGGCCGTGCCCGAGGACGTAGATCTGATCGGCGGCGCAGAGCATCGCGGTGGCTCGCTGGGCCAGTTCGGGCGAGATGTGGCTCATCAGCCGGCGCAGCCCGGTGATCTCGTCGGCGAGGAGCGCGCTCAGGGCCTCGGCAGCATCGGTGGTCTCGATCTCCGTGTCGCCCTGGAGCTCGATCTGGATCAGGGACTGCACGTCGTTGATCAGCTCAGGGTAGCCGGGATAGCCGAGCCGCTGGGCAAAGCGCACCACCGTGGCTTCGTTGAGGCCGAGACGACGAGCCATGCGCGAGGCCGTCATGAAGGCCACCTCCTGGTACGACGAGACCACAAAGTCGGCTATCCGTTTCTGGCTGCGCGTCAGCTCGGGGTAGACCTGACGGATCCGCTCCAAGATCATCTACACCGCCTCACCACGCCCTGGATGATCGCTCCCTCGGAGGAATGTGTGCCGATGAGCCACTTTCAGCCGCAGCGATGAGCCCCGGCTCATAGGCCACCCTCTCAAATCGGGCCGAGTTTAGCAAAAGCGCCATACATTGTCAAGCGAAAACGCAACTTTTCCTGGTTGACACGGCCTGGGCGGCGTGATATGGTTGAGCCATCTTCTGGGAGGGATGCCGCTTGGTTAGGATCGATCGGGTTGCTGAAGATATCTATGCCTTTATGAGCGAGATGTACCTACAGGTTGTCTGCACGGCGCTGCTGACAGAGGCGGGGGCGATTCTGATCGACGCGCTGCCCTTTGCGAGCGAAGCCGAGCAGGTGCGACGCTTCGTGGAGCGCAAACTGGGGCCGGACAGCGTCCGGTACGTGATCAACACCCACTATCATCCCGACCATGTCTATGGGACCTATGTCTTTGAGGGCGCCGAAGTCATTGCGCACGAGCGCACACGCGAGCTGCTCGAGCGGATCGGCAAGCCGCGCCTGGAGCGCGCCCGACGGGAGACGCCGGCGCTGGCCGGGCTCGAGCTCAAGCTGCCTGCGATCGTCTTCCACCAGGAAATGGACCTGCTGCTGGGCGGGCGCGACGTGCACCTCTTCCACTCTCCCGGGCATACGCCCGATAGCAGCAGTGCCTTTATCGGCGGAGACAAGGTGCTCGTGGCTGGCGATCTGGTGATGCCGGTGCCCTATCTTGTGGAGGGGAATATCGAGGAATTCCGGGCCTCTTTGCAGACTGTGCGAGAGCTGCGCCCAAACTTTGTGGTTCAGGGCCATGGGCAAGTGCTTTTGCGCGGCGAGGTGGGCGAGATGGTCAAGAGCAGCCTGGCGTATGTCGATCAGGTGATCAAGCGCGTCGATGCGGTGATTGCGGCGGGCGACCCGCCCAGCGCGCTACGCGAGATCGGCATTGAAGAGTGCGGCAAGTCGCGCATTCCGCTGGATGGCATGGTAAGCAAGCTCCATCTGGACAATCTGATCGCGCTCTACAAGCGCAAGACGGGCCTGGCCTGAGGGCTAAGGCTCGGGCATATGCAGCAGATCGCGGCTTTCCAGCAGCCTCTTGATCGAGTCTTGAAGCGCCAACCGAATCGCGCCCTCGCGCGTTGCGCAGGTCTCCTCAAACAGGGCGCGCGGCTTGAGCGGGCCAAAGACGGGCGCCTGGCCCACACAATCCCAGATCGTCTCGAGGTTGCAGCGCATGACGCCGAGCGCGTAGGACATCACCAGGCCCCGCTCGAGCTCGTTCTCCAGCGGGTTCTGGCGCGCCTCGTACTCCTCCAAGAAGCTCTCGAGGACATCCATCAGTTCCGACACGAAATCAATCTTGCCGTCTTTGCTCAGCATCGCTCTCGACCCTCACCCCTTATCATATCTGGGATCATGGCACCAGGAGCCTGACCATGGCGGGTAGCACGCTCCACCCCGGCAGCGACCCGTGCGGTCGCAGCTGTCGCCCGGCCCAGGTCGCCCCGCTTGGCCGGCGGCTCTGGCCCGCGGCTTTCGCCGGATACAGGTTCGCATTATACTCGATCCGTACAAGGCCCACAAGCGCGCGCGCCATATTCGGGCCTCGCCCACGTGAAACAGTCTGCAGGGAGCCAGCATGTCTCTCGGCGCACAAAATCAGGATGATCGCTATCGCCAAGTGCGGTGGATCGAGGGTGAAGTCGGGGGCGAGACGTTGCGGCTCGAAACGCGGCCCGGCTACCCGAGCTGGTGGGCCATCGATCCCGCCGTGTGGCTTCTGGCCAGCTATGCCGAGATCAGTCCCACGGATCGGGTGATGGTGTCACCTTGCGGACACGGCGCGCTGGCCATCTGGGCAGCGGAGCGCAGCCAGGCGAGCGTGGCGGCGTCTGACGTGAACATCGTCGCCGTGGAGATGGCCACTCGCAATCTGGCCGCACATGGCCATGCGGAGATCGTGCCAGCCTTGGGCGTACTGGCAGCCCGGCCTGGCTCGTGGGATGTGGTGCTTATGCCCCTGCCCAAGGGGCGCGATCTGGGTCGGCTCTATCTGGCGCAGGCCTTCGAGGCGCTGCGGCCTGGCGGACGGCTCTATCTGGCCGGCGCCAATTCGGGAGGCGTCAAGAGCGCGATCAAAGACGCGGCGCTGCTCTTTGGGTCGGCGGCTATGCTGGGCTACAAAGCCGGTCAACGCGTGGCGGTGTGCCTGAAGCCCAGCTCGGGCGAGACAGAGCTGCCCGCCGTCTACGATGTGCCCGGGGTGAGGCCGGGGAGCTACCATACGCTGCAGCTGGCGGTTGGCGGGCAGCGCTACACCCTTCAGACCCGACCGGGCGTGTTCTCGTGGCAGGGTCTCGATGCGGGTACCGCACTGCTTCTCGAAGCGCTGGAGGCCCGCCCCGAGGAGCGTTTTCTCGATCTGGGCTGTGGCTATGGCATCATCGGCATCCATCTGGCGCGGCAGGCTCGGCGCGGATCGGGTGTGCTGCTGGACAACGATTTCCTGGCGTGTGACTGTGCGCAACGCAATCTGGCTGCGAACGCCATCACCAATGCAGAGGTCGTGCTGGGTGACGGGATCGCGGCGCTGCCCGATCAGCGCTTCACCCTCATCGCAACCAACCCTCCCTTTCACAGCGGCCGCGAGCAGAGCCTGGAGACGGCTCGGGCTTTTGTGCTCGAGTCGTATGCGGCGCTGGCCCCCCGCGGAAGGCTCTATCTGGTGGCCAACCGCTTCCTGCCCTATGAACGCCACCTGCAGGAGACCTTTCCCAGCGTGAGAACGGTGGCGCAGACCCCGGGCTATCAGGTGTTCTGCGCCGACAGGCGGCGCTAGAGCTCCTCCGTCCCCATCCCGGCCTCTTGAGTACGAATATCGCAATCTAACCCCTATCCTATTGACGAAATTCGTATCATGTGCTATAATGGCATCAGAAGTCAGACGACGGGCGAGACATGATGGACCAGACGGATCGCGAGATTCTAGCCTTACTGGCGACCAACGGGCGTCGCTCGAATGTCGAGATCGCGCGCGAACTGGGGGTCTCCGAAGGCACCGTCCGCAAGCGCATCGATCGCTTGCTCGAGGACCAGGTGCTGACCATCCGAGGCCTGGTGGAGCCCGAGTTGGTCGGGTACCACACACGGGCGATGTTTTTCCTCACCACGGAGCTGTCTGGGCTGGAGCGCGCTCTGGCCCTCATCGGCGATATGCCCGAAGTGCTGAGCGTATCGCGGGTGACGGGCGAGTATGACCTGGTTGTGGAGGCGGCTTTTGCTTCCGACGAGGCTCTGGCTAGCTTTCTGGCCTACCGCTTGAGTCAGGTTCCAGGCATCGTCAGCGCCAAGACGGCGCACGTGCTCGACATGGTGAAGCATCGGTACGACTGGGTCGTGCCCGATCTGGAGACGCCGTGCGTGATGGTGGTGGATGATGATCCCGATTTCGTCGAGATCACCCGGATGGTGCTCGAGAAGGAGGGCTACAGCGTCCGATCGACTGGCAGTGGCCGCGAAGCGCTCACCGCCATGCTCGCCAATCCGCCCGACCTGGTGATTCTCGACATCATGATGGAGGGGGTGCTGGATGGCTGGGACGCGAGCTGGCAGATCCGTTCGCATCCGCAGCTACACGACCTCCCCATTCTGGTGGTCAGCTCGATCACGACCAGCGACTATCTAGGGATGGTGCCCACCGACTCGGACAATCTGATCGACAATTTCCTCTCCAAGCCGGTTGCGCCAGATCGATTGGTAATGGAAGTCAAGCGTCTGCTGCGAGACATCGCGAGGCCCCCAAGGGGCTAGGAGGTGCAGCTATGGCCAGGATCTTGGTCGTCGACGATGATCCCGACTTTGTCGAGATCGTGCGCATGATCCTTCAGGCTGAGGGATACAGCGTAGATACGGCTTCGAATGGGTCCATGGCTCTGCGCATGGTCCAAGAGTCGCCGCCGGATCTGGTCCTTCTGGATGTGATGATGGCCGGCGTGCTGGATGGCGTGCATGTCGCCCACGAGATCAGTGAGAACGCCGCGCTGCATGGCATTCCGCTGATCATGATCTCTTCGATCATCAATAGCCCCATGGCGGACATGTTTCCCACGGATGAGTACATTCCCATTGATGACTGGATCTCCAAGCCCGTGCAGCCGGAGGACCTGATTCGCAAGGTCCGCAAACTCATCGGCGACTGAATGCAGCGACAGCGGTGCCCGAGCATGCAGGCGAGAAGCTGAAGGTGGAAAGTACGGCCTATGAGCGACAGCAAGTCCGTGCTGGTGATCGATGACGATCCAGACTTTTTGGACTATGTGAGCATCGTCCTGAGCTCGCAAGGCTATGCTGTGCAGACAGCCGGCAATGCAACACAGGGCCTCGAGATGATGCGCCAGTGCAAGCCAGCGCTGGTGATCGCGGACGTGATGATGTCCTATGTTTTCGACGGCTGGACGATCAGCCGCGAGATGCTGGCAGATCCTAGCCTGTCCGACATCCCCATCGTGATGGTGTCGGCGATTGTGAGCCTGGAGGATGACGATCTTTTCCCAGAGGCGGAAAAGAGCCGCATTGATGCGTTCATGAGCAAGCCGGTAGACCCAGCGAGGCTTTTGGAGACTGTGGCCAAGCTGACCAGTTCCACGCGAGGAGGTTAAGACGACCATGGGTGCAGGCTGGCGGGCTGAAGAGGATTTCGAGCAGAGGGCTCGTCTTCTGACGGCGCTGTACGTCGCGGAGCAGCAGTTCGGCTATTTGAGCCCTGAGGCGATACAACGCGTCGCAGAGCGTCTGCAGATGAGCGAAGGCGAGGTGATGAGAACGGCAAGCTTCTACTCGATGTATCGCACCGAGCCCACTGGGCGCTATTTGCTGCAGGTCTGCGAGGGCCTGGCATGTCACCTGGCCGGCGGCGCGGACGAACTCCTCGCGTATCTGGAAAAGCGCTTGCGCATCTCTGTGGGAGAGACCACGCCGGATGGCCTCTTCACCCTGGTGTCTGTGCCCTGCCTGGCTGCGTGCGACGTTTCCCCCGCCATGCGCGTCAACGATACGCTATACACACAACTCAACGAGGATCGGGTGGAGCAGATCCTCAGCGAGCTGAGAGGAGACTAGCGATGTTTGAGCCCGTTCTGCTCAAGCGAGCAGCCCTGCCCCGTTCAGAGACCATCGGCGTCTACCTGGAGAATGGGGGCTATCAGGCCCTGCAGAAGGCCCTCCATGAGGTTCAGCCGTCTGAACTTATCGACATGGTGAAGCGATCCAAGCTGCGCGGACGCGGCGGCGCCGGATTCCCGGCCGGTCTGAAATGGGGCTTTATGCCACCTACGCAGGATGGCGACCACAAGTACGTGTGCGTGAACACCGATGAGGGTGAGCCGGGCACGTTCAAGGATCGTGTGCTGATCGAGAACGACCCCCACCAAGTGATCGAGGGCACGATCATCGCCGCCTACGCGGTTGGCGCCGAGCGCGCGTTCGTCTACATCCGCGGCGAGTTCTTTTTGGGCTTCAAGAGCTGGATCAAGGCCATCTCGGATGCCTATGCGCACGGCTTTCTGGGTCAGAACATCCAGGGCAGCGGCGTCAACCTCGATCTCAGTGTACACCGCGGCGCCGGGGCCTATATCTGTGGCGAGGAGACGGCCTTGATCGAATCGCTGGAGGGCAAGCGCGGCGAGCCGCGCCTCAAGCCGCCCTATCCGGCCGAACGGGGCTATCGAGGCCGGCCCACCCTGGTTCACAATGTCGAGACATTGGCCAATGTGCCCCACATCGTGTGGAACGGCCCCGAATGGTACGCCTCGATTGGCACGGAGAGGAGCACCGGCCCCAAGCTTTTCTGCCTGAGCGGGCATGTCTACCGGCGGGGTGTGTACGAGCTGCCGCTGGGCACATCGCTGAGGGAGATCATCTACGAGCACGGGCGCGGCGTGCCGGGCGGGAAAAGGATCAAGGCGGTGATCCCCGGAGGGGCATCCACGCCTCCCTTGACGCCCGAGCATCTGGATGTCGCCATGGACTTTGAGTCGCTGGCGGCGGCCGGATCCGCGCTCGGCACGGGCGCGATCATTGTGCTCAATGAGGATACCAGCATGGTGGATGTGTTGCGACGCACCGCGCGCTTTTTTGCACACGAGTCGTGCGGCCGCTGCACGCCCTGTCGGGTGGGCTCCAGGCGCATCCTGGACATTCTTGAGGGGCTGCATGCGGGGAACGGACGCGCTGGGGATGTAGAGCGGCTGGAGGAACTCTGCCGGGGCATCGCGGGGCGAACGTTCTGTCCCATGGGCGATGCTTTGGTCGCGCCCGTGCTGGGGACGCTCAAGTACTTTCGCGATGAGTTCGAGGACAGCGCTGTCTCGCGCACACGGCATGCCGTGGCGTAAGCGGCGCGCTCCCGATCTATCGCAAGGGCCGAGGCGCCTGTGCCCGGCCGGACCCGTACCAAGCGACGAGACCCAGCGAGGAGGGTTCACAAGCCCGGGCCTCACCGCTGCGGATGAAAGTGGCTCATGGGCACACATTTTCGAGGAGAGGGACGCATGAGCAAGATTCTGATCGTGGACGATGATCCAGACTTTGTGGAGGCCACCCGCATGGTTCTGGAGGCCGCTGGTCATCAGGTCATCAGCGCCCCGGATGGGGACAGCGGGCTCGCACAGGCTCGGGCGGAAGCGCCAGACCTGGTGATCCTGGATGTGATCATGAAGACCGTTCTGGACGGCCTGTATATGAGCCAGGAGATGGCCAGCGATCCCGAGCGGGCGTCCACTCCCATTCTGATGGTCACCTCGATCGCCAACACTGACTATGCAGCCCTGTTTCCGACGGATGAGTATGTGCACATTCAGGACTTTGCGTCCAAGCCGATCCCGCCTGACGAGCTGCTCCGCCGTGTGAACAGGCTGCTGAACAGCGACTGACGGATCGGCGCCGAGACGGGGCGCGCTGGTCAGCTGGAGGTGAGTCCGCATGGTGTCGGAAACAAAGATCAAGATCGGTGGCATTCTCCAATCGCGGGGCTTGCGCCTCGTCGGTCTCATGTCGGCACCTGACCGCCCCGGCCTGGCCGCGGCCGTCTTTGAGGCGCTAGGTGGGGCTCGCCTGAATGTGCAGTTTATCGTGCAGAGCATCGATCTGAGCCTCGAATCGCAGATCGATTTCTGCCTGGCCGATGAGGATCTCGAGACGGCCAAGGCGCTGCTCGAACCCCTCGCCACGCAACTGGACGCCAAGATCCGGGTCTACCCGGAGGGCGTGGCCTTGGTGTCTGTATTCGGGCCCGATTTCCGCCAGCGGCCCGGCATCGCCGGGGCAGCCTTTGGAGCCCTGGGGAAGGCCGGCATCAACATTCTGGCCATCAGTACGTCGATCTCCACAGTGAGCTGCGTCATCTACGAGAAGCACTACGACGGGGCCATCGACGCACTGCAGCAGGTGTTCGACATGCCTTGAGCGCCGGGCCGGCGAGAGAGGTGGGCGGGAAGACATAGCCCGGCCCGGGTCCGGAGTCGCTGGCCACAAGCAGTGGTGGCGAGGAGCACGATCCTTGAGCGAGATCCTGCATATCCCGATTGACCAAGAGCTGGACGAGCGCGCCCGCTGGCTGGTGACGTTTCGCTGGCTGGTGCTGACCGCGGCGGTGGTGTGTGTGCTCCTGGCGAATCACTGGCTGGGCAACGTGCTGCCCGTCAGGCCTCTCTGGTTCACGCTGGCGGGCATCGGCCTCTACAATGGGGTCCTCTGGCTCGTGGCGCGCGCCTTTCAGCGGCGGCGGCGGCCCCATCGGTGCTATGTGGCCTTGATGCACTTTCAGATCCTCACCGATCTGCTGGCTCTGACGATTCTGCTGCATTTCTCGGGAGGCGTGGAGAATCCGGTCTCACCGTACTATACGCTGATCGTGCTGGTGGGAAGCTTGCTGATGACTCGGCGCGACAGCTATATCTATGCCGTCGTTGCCTCTCTGCTCTGGATCGCGCTCTTGGTGGCCGAGGGCAGCGGGGCGATCCCCCACTACAACCTGGCCGGCTTTCGTCTGGCCATCAGGCACCAGCAGGTGAGCCACATCGTGGCGGAGAGCTTTGTGCTTCTGAGCGCCAACCTGGCCTGCGCTTACCTTGCCTCGGACCTCATCGAGCGGTTGCGCCACGGTGAGCAGCAGCTCCTGGAGGCGAGCACCTCCTGTGAGCTGCGAGCCGCTGAGCTCGCGCAACTGAATCGACGGCTTCGGGAGCTCGATCAGACCCGGGCTGCGTTCATTCGCCTGGTGACCCACGAGCTGCGGGCGCCCGTGGCCGCCATCCAGAGCTATCTGCGACTGATCCTCGACGGGTATGTGCCCAAGGAGCGCACGGAGGAGATCATCGGCAAGGCCGAGGCCCGCGCGAACGACCAGCTGGAGCTGATCGGCGATCTGCTGGATCTGGCGCGGGTGCAGGACCCTGCGCCCCAGGCAGAGGTGGTGCCCTGTGACGCGGCCGCTCTGTTGCGCGACGTCATGGATATGATGCAGGCGCGCATACAGGACAAGTCGCTGACCGCGGAGGTGGAGGTGGCCCCAGAGCTGCCTCGGGTGGCCGCCAACGAAGAGCACGTCAGACAGATCTGGATCAACCTGGTCAGCAACGCGATCAAATACACCCCAGAGGGCGGCCGCATCGCCATCCGCCTCGAGTGCAAGGATGGGCGCGTGTGCGGCGCGGTCCAAGACACCGGCATCGGCATCCGCCCCGAGGATATCGAGCGCATCTTTGAGACGTTCTATCGCACCGAGGCCGCCAAGGCCATGTCCGTCCGGGGCACCGGCCTTGGGCTCTCCATCGTCAGGGGCATCATCGAGCGCTACGGTGGACGGCTCTGGGTGACCTCAACCGTGGGAGAGGGCAGCGTTTTCTGCTTCGAGCTGCCCGCGGCTGACTTGAGCGATGCGCCGTCTGCGGAGCCCGAGGCGACCTGAATCGGCGTCGCGCCCCTCTTTGGCCCCTCTCTTTGGCCCTGGTATAATACCTCGTGTGCCTTTGTGTAACGTAATCGAGCAAGGCCGCTGACCCCAGGTCGTCCGCGATCTGCGGTCTGTTGGCGCCGTGGAGGGGTGTGTGGCGCGAGAGGACAGACAGATTGTGTTGGCAGGTCTCACCAAGACCCGCCGCTCCTTCTTTGGGCGCATTGCCGGGCTGTTTCAGGGCTCCGGCGATGGCTCCGATAAGATCACGGACGAGACCTGGGAGGAGCTGGAGCTCTTGCTGATCCAGGCGGATGTCGGCGCGCAGACGACCATGGCTCTGGTGGACTCTTTGCGACAGCAAGTGGCGGAAGGGCGGGCGCGTCGGCCGCAGGAGCTGGTGAAGCTGCTCAAGCGCAACCTGGTCGCGCTGCTCGCCGAACACCAGCGCCCCTATCTGGAGGGGCAGCGGATGTTGCACGTGGTGTTGGTGGTGGGTGTGAATGGAGTCGGCAAGACCACCAGCATCGCCAAGCTCGCCAAGTATCACCGCGATCT
>JAFGLK010000022.1 GCA_016928125.1 Anaerolineae bacterium | reverse complement strand
GCTGAGGCGCGCCGTCCAGGTCGGTGATCTCGGCCCCATCGGCCGTCACGACGGCGATCTCTCGATTGTCGAGAAAGATCATCTCTTGGGTGTGATCGAGAATCGCAGGCATGTCTGAGGAGATATACATCTCGCCCTGGCCCACGCCGAGGACCACGCCGCCCGCATTGCCGAGACGCGCCGCCACCAGGCGATCGCGCTCGAGGCTACTCATCACCACCACCGCGCTGGGCCCTTTCAGCTGCTTGAGTGCTTTCCGCACCGCAGTGGCCAGGTCGCTGGCCCCGTGGTCATAGTGCTTGGCGACCAAGTGCGCGATCACCTCCGTGTCGGTCTGCGACACAAAGGGCACGCCCTCGGCCACCAGTTGGTTCTTGAGCTCTTTGTAGTTCTCGACGATGCCGTTCTGGATCACGACGATGGTGCCGTCGGAATCTGTGTGCGGATGGGCGTTCGCCTCGGTGACGCCGCCGTGGGTGGCCCAACGCGTATGGCCCATCCCGGGTGAGCCGCACAACGGCTCCTCAGCCAGAAGGCCGGCGAGGTTCTCGATCTTGCCCACGCTTCGCCGACGCTGAATGCCCTGATCGCAGGCGATGGCCAGCCCGGCCGAGTCGTAGCCACGGTACTCTAGGCGGCGCAGCCCTTCGATGACGATCTGACAGGCATCGCGCGGCCCAACATAGGCCACAATGCCACACATGGGGATCCCTCCCTTAGAAATGCGTGCCTATGAGCCATTTTCATCCGCAACGGTGAGCCCCGGCTCATAGACAACTCCTATCTGTGCACTTGATACTCCGCCCGTTAGCGCGGCGCGGGAAGGACGACTGCAACGATCGCCGCGGCGCCGCGATCACCACCATCAGCCCCTTTGTCCCGCAGGTCGCCCTGCGGCTTTGTGGGCCAACTTTGTTTCCAGGAGGGAGGGGATAAAAGGGGGTGGCGCCCCTTGGAGGCATCCGCTGATCTCTCGATTTTCCCCGAGCCAGAGCTCAGGTTAGCCCCGTCGTTCGACGGGGGACCTCCTCCTCGTCAACTGCGGCACGCGAACCCGCCCGGACGCATACGGCAGCCCTTGCGCTGACCTCCCTCATCACCTGAATGAGCCCGTCTCACCTCCTTCCTGCGCGCTTTGGTCAAACCGCGCAAAGCGCTCAGGCCGCGCGCTTTGCTCAGACCGTACTATGCTGCGCCATCTCATCCAGCTGCTCAACGACCTCACTCATAGCCGTCACGCGGACGATCGGCACGTCCAGACGGGCACGCAAATCCTCCAGGGTGAGGCCATCCAGCGTGAACTGGCCGCCGGACTCGAACATGGTGCTGGGCAGAAAGAGACATGCACCCAGAACGCGTCCCTTTAGCTGATCCAGCACATCCTGGCCCGTCAGCAGACCCGACACTGTCACCGTCTCACCAAAGAAGCGATTGGCGACCGGAATGGCCTCGACACTCAGGCCGCTCAGGCGGCTCAGCGCGGCGGCCATCTCCCTGAGAAAGGGCCAGATGAGCGTGCCACAGGCCAGCGTCACGTGTGGGGGCCATTCCGGCCTGTGCCCAAGTCGTAGGCGCGTGGTACGCCAGTCATCCAGAAGCTCTCGGACCAGGCCGATGCCATTCTCTCTGTGGGCGCCCGTGTCATAGAATGTCCGATCCGGCACGGGCTGCCCGGCCAGCAGATAGAGCTCATCGGCGGGAAAGAGCCAGGTGCCCCCGGTTGCCTCTCGGATGGTCGGCATCACGCCATGTGCGATCGCGAGGATGGCGCGGGCCTCTTCGGCCTCGAGCGTGCGCAGGCCCCCGCGATGGAAACGGGTCAGCCCCACCGGCACAAGGGCTAGGGTTTCTAGAGCGGGCCACAAGGCCAAGAGCTCGGTGACCGAGCGCCTCAAGACATCGCCATCGTTCAGACCCGGCACGATGACGATCTGCCCGTGCATCTGGATGCCCATTCCGGCCAGACGCCGCAGCTGCGGGAGGATCGCCGGGGCGCTCTCATTACCCAGCAGGCGCCGACGCACCGTGTCGTCTGTGGCATGAATCGAGACGTACAGCGGACTCAGCCGCTGCTCTGCGATGCGCGCCCAGTCCTCCTCGTCCAGGTTGGTCAGCGTGACGAAATTACCCAGTAGGAAGGAATATCGATAGTCGTCATCGCGCACATAGAGCGAACGGCGCAGCCCGCGCGCCGAGGGGCCCAGGGCACCCGGCGAGCGCCGCGGCATCTGCTGGACGAAGCAAAAGGGACAGCGATTGTTGCACTCGCGCAATCCATCGAATAGGGACTCAGCGAACTCGAGGCCGAGCGCCTCGTCGTAATCACGCTCGACCTCGATCTCATAGCGCTCGCCACCGCGTTCTACAACCAGGACCAGGTGCTCTTCGGCGGCGTAGAAGCGATAGTCGATCACATCGCGCAACGTCTGGCCGTTGATGGAAACCAGGCGATCGCCGGGCTCGATCCCGATCTCCTCTCCAATGCTCTCCGGTTCCACGACCGCCACGAGCCCACCGGCAGGCTCAGCTTCAGGCTTCATGCGCCTTGGCTTTCAAGCGTTGGCGGATGATGGTCTCGAGACATGTCACCACTTGATCGATGCTCATGGGGGTGGTATCCAGCACGATCGC
>JAFGLK010000021.1 GCA_016928125.1 Anaerolineae bacterium | reverse complement strand
GCTCGGCACCGAGCGGCGTGTGGGCCAGGCGGTCGCATCTGGCAGCTGTGACAGTCAAGGGGGCGAGTCAGGCAGGAGCCCATAGAGTGTGCGCGTGCGGCCACCTGTCAAAGTGTCAAAACCCGACGAGCCGGCACACTTGCCAGACCGATAGCCTGCCCGTATAATAGCGCAGATATGGCAAGATTTTGAGGTTTTGACAGGGGAGGACCGTCTGAATGGCACACAAATGGGTTTATCTGTTCTCTGAGGGGAACAGGGATATGCGCGATTTGCTGGGAGGCAAGGGGGCTGGACTCGCTGAGATGACGAACGCGGGGCTGCCCGTGCCTCCCGGCTTTACCTGTACGACCGAGGCCTGTCTGGCCTACTTTGGAGCCGGCGAGCAGTTCCCCGAGGGCATGTGGGAGCAGGTTCAGAGGGCCATGCGCGCCGTAGAAGAGCAGACGGGCAAGCGCTTTGGTGATCCCAACAATCCTCTCCTGGTGTCGGTGCGCTCTGGTGCGCGCATCTCCATGCCGGGGATGATGGATACGGTGCTCAACATCGGCCTGAATGCAGAGACGCTTCAAGGCCTGGCCAAGATGGCCGACAACGAGCGCTTTGCCTATGATTCGTACCGGCGACTGATCGCCATGTTCGGTCGCATCGTCAAGGATATCGATGGCGAGCTGTTCGAGGATGTGCTGGACGAGTTCAAGGCGCGCACCGAGGGCAAGCGCGATACCGATCTCACGGTAGGGATGCTCAAAGAGATCGTCGGCGAGTTCAAGCGCATCTATCGTGAGCAGTTGGGCGAAGAGTTCCCCGAGGATGTCTGGGAGCAGCTGCGCCAGGGCATCGAGGCCGTGTTCGGCTCCTGGTTCGGCCCCAACGCCCGCACGTATCGGCGGCTGAACAGACTCTCCGACGACTGGGGCACAGGCGTCAACATCTGCACCATGGTCTTCGGCAATATGGGCGACGACTCGGGCACGGGTGTGGCCTTTACCCGCAATCCCAACACCGGCGAGAATACCCTCTATGGCGAGTATCTGGCCAACGCCCAGGGAGAGGATGTGGTCGCCGGCGTCCGCACCCCGCTCGCTATCTCAGAGTTGGAGAAGACCAACCCCAGTATCTACAACCAGTTCGTCGAGACGGCCGAAATGCTTGAGCGTCACTATCGCGACATGCAGGATCTCGAGTTCACGGTCGAAAAGGGCAAGCTCTGGATGCTCCAGACCCGCACGGGCAAGCGCACCGCTCGTGCGGCGATCAAGATCGCCGTCGATCAGGCCAATGAGGGTCTCATCAGCCAGGAGGAGGCGGTCGGCCGGGTCGAGCCCGATCAGGTCGATGCTATGCTCCATCCGATGTTCGATCCGCAGGCCAAGGCGGCAGCCAAGGCGCGCGGCGATCTCGTCACCACCGGGCTGAACGCCTCTCCCGGAGCCGCAACCGGCATCGCCATCTTTGACTCGGAGCGCGCCGAGGCCAAGGCCAAGGCGGGCGCCGACGTGATCCTCGTCCGTCCCGAGACCTCGCCCGACGACGTCGGGGGCATGCTCCTGTCGCGCGGTGTGCTCACGCAGCACGGGGGCGCGACATCGCATGCAGCGGTGGTTGCGCGGGGCAATAACCTGCCTTGTGTGGTGGGGTGCGAGGATATCAGCGTCGACTCTGAGGATTGGCAGTTTGCGATCGACGAGCGCGTGGTGAAGGAGGGCGACACCATCTCGATCGACGGCACCACAGGCGAGGTCTTTGTGGGTGCGATCCCCACCATCGACGTCGATCTGGCCAGGGAACTCGAGCTTGCCAGCCTACTGCGCTGGGCCGACGAGATCCGCACGCTGGGCGTGTACTGCAATGCAGACTATCCCAAAGATGCGGCGGCGGGTCGCCAATTCGGCGCGGAGGGTATCGGCCTGTGCCGCACCGAGCACATGTTCTTTGAGCCCCAGGTGCGCGCCGATGTGGTCCAGATGATTCTGGCTCAGACCATCGAGGAGCGCCAAAAGTACCTGGACCGCATCCTGCCCGTGCAACGTGCGGATTTCGCCGGAATCTTCAAGGCGATGGATGGGCTGCCCGTCATCATCCGCCTCCTTGATGCGCCTATGCACGAATTCCTTCCCTCGCGCGAAGAGCTGATTGAGCAGGTCACGCGCCTGCGTTGCACAGGGGAGGACCCGGAGGAACTCGAGCGCAAAGAGGAGCTCCTCGAGATCGTGGAGAGCATGTCGGAGATCAACCCGATGATGGGGCTCCGCAGCGTTCGTGCGGCCATCATCAAGTCGGGCATCACCGAGATGCAGGTACGTGCCATCGTCGAGGCCGGCTGCCAGCAGGCCAGGAGGGGCGTCGACGTGCACGCGGAGATCATGATCCCACTGGTTTCGCACGTGAACGAGCTCAAGCATCAGTACGATGTCGTCCGGGCCGTGGCCGCTCAGGTGATGGAGGCCGAAGGGGTCGAGATCGACTACAAGTTCGGCACCATGATCGAGACGCCTCGCGGCGCGCTGACCGCCGGTGAGTTGGCCGAGTACGCCGAGTTCTTTTCCTTTGGCACCAATGACCTGACGCAGATGACCTACGGCTTTTCCCGGGACGATGCTGAGGGCAAGTTCCTGCTGCAGTACGTCGAGCGCAAGATTCTGGATCGCAACCCATTCCAGTCGCTGGATCAGGCGGGCGTTGGACAGCTTGTGGCTCACGCTGTGGAAAAGGGAAAGGCCAGCCGGCCCGATCTGGAGGTGGGCATCTGTGGAGAGCACGGCGGCGACGCCGACTCGATCGACTTTTTCCACCGTGTGGGGCTCGACTATGTCAGTTGCTCGCCCTATCGCGTGCCCGTGGCTCGCCTGGCTGCGGCGCAAGCCGCTCTGCGCAATGCCAGATAGCGGCTGAGATCGATCGGTGTGATGAGCGAGTCGGGTTAAGCATGCCCGGCTCGCTTTCTATTCGAGGCTCGGCAGGTTGCCGCTCGGCAGGTTGCCGCTCGGCAGGTTGCCGCTCGGCAGGTTGCCGCTCGGCGAGGGCGCCCGGAATCCTCAATTCAGGCGGGGTGGCCGCAACTCCGCGTCTCCTTTGTCGTCCTATGAGCATAGGTATGCTGCTTTCGTAGCCAATCTGGCGAGGCGCTCCAGACCATGATACGAGGCACACGATCCAAGGGATCCTCGGGCGCTAACCATCCGATCCTGCTGGGAGCGCTTGCGGCGCTGCTTGCGCTCGGGCTGCTGGCCGCACGCCTGGTCAAGCCACGCCTCGCGCCACGGGCCGATGCCTTCGTGCTTGGAATCTCGGCCGCCATCACTCCGGCGAGCGTGTACACTGGCGATGAGGTAAGCTATCTCATCACGCTGGAGAACGGCGCAGCCACTCGGGCTGAGGGTGTGACCCTTGCGCACACGTTGCCGCCTGGATTTGCCTATGTGGCCGGCTCGACCGAGATCGCGGCCAACCGGGTGGTCATCGCCCGAAGCGAGCCGCAGATCAGCGGCAACACCTTGCGCTGGGCGGGCCTGAGCGCTCCCTCTGCGCGCGCCAGCGGGGTGTGGGGCATGCACACCTTTGTGCAGGATCGCTGCGAGCGCGCCTACATCGGCGGGCAGCTCGATCATGTCCGGCGCCTCATGGGGCCAAACGCCTATGTCAAACAGCTTCTCTACCGGATCACCATCGAGACCCAGGGCCCGGAGCTGTGTTGGGTCGATTTCGTGAACGGCTGCTATGATCGCGATCTCATCCCCGTGGTGCGGTTAGCCGGGCCATACGGCGGTCCCAACTGGATCAAGCCGCCCGCCTCGGCCCCTGGCGACTATACAGGGATCGCGCAGGCCTTTGCCCGCGTGGTGGCCGGGCTGCCACGCCGTGAGAACCGGCCCCTGTACGTCGAGATCTGGAACGAGCCCAACCTGGATATCGAATGGGGCGGCGAGGCGAACCCCACCGAGTATGCCCATTTCCTCGTGGATGTGGCCCAGGCCATCCGCGCTTTGGGGGATGCGCGCATCCGCCTGCTGAACGGCGGGCTCTCCCCAGGCGGCAACTATGAACGCTTGGCGTTCATCGATGCCATGGCCCAGGTGCCCGGAGCCATGCAGGCTTTTGACGTCTGGGCGGCCCATCCCTATCCGGGCAATCACCCACCCGAGTACAACATTCACGACGTCAGCGCTCCGCTCTACCCAGAACTGACCATCGATAGCTATCTGCTCGAGCTGACCCGACTGGCCGCCTACGGCCGTGAGGATGTGCAGGTCCTTCTCACCGAGACGGGCTATGCCCTGGGCCAGAACAATTTCGGCTTTCAAGGCTATGCCCCCATCGATGAGGGCAATCGGGCCGACTATATCGCCCGCGCTCTACGAGACTACTGGGCGCAATGGCCTGAGGTCCTTGGGGTTTGCCCTTTCGAGTTGGTTGACCCGTATGGCGGCTGGGAGGTGTGGGACTGGCTCTATCCCAGTGGGGCGCGCCACCTCCAATATGATGCCGTGCTCGGCCTGGACAAGACACCGGCCCTGGCTGAGGGTGAACTGCGCCTGCGCTTCCGCGCTCGAGCGGCCGGCAGCCCGGGTGTCTATGCTTCCGACATCCGCGCCGACTCCACGAATGCGGGCACGGTGGCGCTGTCCGGAGCTGCACCTGTGAGCGTCAAGGCGCGACCGATCACCCTCACGCCGACCGCCACAGCTACGCCGCTTGGCCCGCCCACGCCCACGCCGTCGCCGACCCCCACTCCGATCTGCTTTCCCGCGCTGAGCAACGGGGGTTTTGAGACGGATGAGGCCTGGTATATCCCCGATACGGCCTATCCTGCTGGCTATTCTGAGGCCATGGCCCACTCGGGTCGCCGGAGCATGCGTTTGGGGATCGTCTCAGACCCGTCCGCGCTGAGCTATTCATCGGCCAACCAGCCCTTTCAAGTGCCGGCATTGGCAAGCTCCGTGCGCATCAGCTTCTGGTATTATCCCGTCTCTGAGGACACTGCGCACGGGCGCCAGTACGCGCTCCTGCTGGACGAGAACAGAGAGTATCTCGAGACCATCCTCTGGACGGCGGAGGATGCGGCGAGCTGGCAATGGCGTGAGCACGAGGTGTTCGGCTATGCGGCTGAGACGCTCTATCTGCACTTTGGCGTCCAGAACGATGGCGAGGGCGGCCCGAGCGCCATGTTTGTCGACGATGTTGAGGTGCAGGTTTGCG
>JAFGLK010000001.1 GCA_016928125.1 Anaerolineae bacterium | reverse complement strand
TGCTGACCAGCATCAACCTAACCGAGCCGGTGGAGAGCACGAGCGCCTACGGCATCTCGATCGCCCGACTTGCCACCACGATTGGCGGCGGCCGTCCCATCCTTCAGAGCCTTGGTGATCTCCGTCGACACCGACGCTCCACCTGGTCCCGGTTGAGCAAGAGCCCCGGCGATGTGGTTCCCACCCTGACCGATGTCACACCCGGGGACATCTCGATGGCGCTGCCGCATCGCATTGTGACAGACCTGCTCGAGGCGCTCGAGATCTTGGCCGGTGTCGTGCCGGGTCTGGATGCCGATCGCACGCTGCTCTATGCGCTCGAGCTCAAGCGGTACGCCACCAAGCCGCTCACCGATCGACATCTGCAGACCGAGATCGCCGGCCTATCTGTCGCCGGAGACGGCGCCGGCGTGGCGCGCGGCATCGCGGGCGCCGCCGCCACCGGTATCATCGCTGCTTGGGGCATTCTCGAAGCCATGGCCTAGGGTCTCTCGTGGCCATGTCATGGGATCAGAACGCGTGAATAGCTGATTCGGTGACAAGATGACAGCAGGCATGGAGGCATCTCGCATCTGTGGCACCGTTGCCAGCCCACTGACCGATCAACCTCCACGCCTACTGTGGGAGGGAGAGGGAGAAGCTTTTTCAGCCTCTCACCATTCTGGACGCGCCGAGCGAGGGTTTTCTTACTTGCCTGAGACCAGATGAGGGCGAGACCTGCACGAGTTGCATCGCGATGTCTTGCCCACCTGCCTTTCGGCGCCTCGCCTGCGGGCAGGTGTGACGTTCGGCGCGTACTGTCTCCGGGGGCAGGCCGGGTTGTGGCATAACATCCTGTTCTTTCTTGACGTAATGCATGATTTTCAGTAGAATGGGCCCTAACATGAAAAACCTTTGGAGGTCTCGGAATGGAAACCGCCAAGCTCGTGTATCGTGATAGGGAATGGGAAGTCAAAAGTGGCATGACGGTGCGGTCTGCCATCGAGCAGGCAGGCCTGGATCCGTATAACGTTTTGGCCCTGCGCAATAAGAAGTTGATCAATGACCAGACCATCATCGGTCCGAATGATGAGATTCGGCTCGTCAATGTGATCTCGGGAGGATGACGAAAGTCGACGGTTCGAGGCAGCCGTCGTCCGGAGCGGCTAACGGATGAAGTGTACGAAATGCGGCGGTGTGGCGGTCATGAATATGCCCCAGCACCGCCTAAAACTGTGCGCCGAGCACTATCCCGCTTGGGTAGTCGACATGGTGCAGCGCACCATCGTCAGGCACGCCATGTTTGGCCCTGATGATCGCATTCTCGTCGCCGTGTCGGGCGGCAAGGATAGCCTGACCTTGTGGGATATCCTCATGCGCCTCGGGTATCACACCACAGGGCTCTATATCAACCTCGGCATCCAGTACGAGAGCTATTCCGATGTCTCGGAAGAGCACGTGGCCAAGTTTGCTGCCCAGCACGAAGGGGCCCACTACCAGGTCGTGAATGTCCGTGAGACCTATGGCGCCGATGTGCCCGATCTATTCCGAGGGCGCCATAGTCGGCACACCTGCTCTGCATGTGGATTGGTCAAGCGGCACATCATGAACCGCGTCGCCTATGAGGGTGGCTATGCGGCGATTGCTACGGGGCATCAGGTCGATGATGAAGCAGCCGTGCTGATGCAGAATACGCTGCACTGGCATGCGGGTTACCTCCGTCGTCAGGCGCCTGTGCTGCCAGCCATTCATCCCCGCCTGGCGCGCAAAGTCAAGCCCCTTTGTCATCTTTACGAGAGAGAGTCAGCCGCCTATGCGCTTCTGCTGGGCATTGACTATGTCCAGACCGAGTGCCCGTACGCTGAGGATGCCAAAACCATCTTTTACAAGGAGATCTTGAACCAGATCGAGCGGCGCTCGCCTGGCGCCAAGCTCCAGTTCTATCTGACGTATCTCAAGGCCAAAGAAGAGGGCCTCTTCACGCCTGAGGAGCCGCAGGCCGAGCTGCAAACGTGTGAACGGTGCGGCCAACCGACCCATGCCGGCGGGCTATGCGCCTTCTGCAGACTGTGGGAGGCCCGAGCGCCATGACCGTGAATGGCCGCGCCGACGCGCGACGGGCCTATCGGTACTTTGATCTGGTAATGGTCGCCTTTGTGGCTGTGCTGATGACGAGCAACGTGGCCTCAGCGAAGATCGTCGTTCTTGGGCCATTCACATTCGATGGCGGCACGTTGCTCTTCCCGCTGAGCTACATCTTTGGGGACATCCTGACTGAGGTCTATGGCTACAGTCGCTCGCGGCGCGTCATCTGGGCTGGATTCGCTGCCACCCTTCTGATGGCGCTGGTCTATGCCCTGGTTGGAGCTCTGCCCCCTGCTGAGGGATGGGAGCACCAGGAGGCCTACCAGGCTATCCTGGGAGCTACGCCACGCATCGTGGTCGCAAGCTTGATCGCGTATTTCCTGGGAGAGTTCTCGAACTCGTGGGTGCTGGCCAAGCTCAAGCTGATCACACGGGGACGCTGGCTGTGGACGCGTACCATCGCCAGCACTCTGCTCGGCGAGGGGGTCGATACGCTGCTCTTTGTTACCATCGCGTTCTATGGGCTGCTGCCGCACCCTTTGCTGATTAGCGTGATCGTCTCCAACTACCTCTTCAAGTGTGGTCTGGAGGCCCTTTTCACGCCGCTGACGTATCGCATCGTGAACGCGCTCAAGGCTGCAGAGCGCGAGGACTATTACGACTATGATACGAACTTTAGCCCTTTCAAGCTCGAGATTTGAGGAGAGAGCAGGTTGACGTATGAGTGAGATGATCGATTCTGGCCCCCTCTTTGATGAGGCGCTTCCGCCTGATCATCGCAGCGGCTATATCGCCCTCGTGGGCAAGCCCAATGTGGGCAAGTCTACGTTGCTCAACGCTTGGCTGGGCGCTAAGGTGGCGGCGGTGTCTCCCAAGCCGCAGACCACGCGGACCAGCCTCTTGGGCATTCTGACGCGCCGGGATGTGCAGGCGATCTTTGTGGATACGCCGGGCATTCACCTGCCCCGGACCAAGTTGGGCGAGTATATGGTCGAGTCGGCCAGGCGCGCCATACCCGATGCGGATGTGGTGCTCTTCATGGTGGATCTGGCTACGCCTCCCGAGCGCCCCGATGTGGAGGTCGCCAAGCTATTGGCAGATCTGCGAGACACCCCTGTGATCTTGGGGATGAACAAGGCGGATCTGCTGGTCCCCGATGTGCTGCAAGAGCGCAGGCTGGCGTATGAGGCGCTGGGCGACTTCTCTGGCAGCATGGCCTTCAGCGCACTCACCGGCTACCAGCGTGACGAGCTGTTGGCCTGCGTGCTCTCTAGGCTTCCTCTTGGGCCGCGCTACTATCCGGCTGATCAGCTCTCTGACCAACAGGAACGCTTTATCGCCTCTGAGATCATCCGTGAGCACCTGATGCGCGCCTTGCAGCAGGAGGTGCCCTATGCGGCGGCCGTGATCGTGCAAGACTTTACAGAGCGCGAGAACGGCGTTCTCTACATCTCAGCCAATATCTATGTGGAGCGGGATTCCCAGAAGGGCATTGTCATCGGGCGGGGCGGATCTATGCTGAAGCGGATCGGGCGTGAGGCAAGGCTCGAGCTGCAGGAGATCTGGGAGCGGCCCGTGTATCTGGAGCTTTGGGTCAAGGTGCTCAAGAACTGGCGTCGCAGCGAAGAGCATCTACGGCGTTTCGGCTATGCCGGCTCGACGTAATGCAGCTATGGCTCTTTGGCATGTACCAGGCGGTAGCCAACGCCTCGCTCGGTCAGGATATATTGGGGATGCTTGGGATCGGGCTCGATCTTCTGGCGCAGGCGCCAGATGAAGAGCTTGGTATAGTCGCTGTTGTCCACATACTCGGGACCCCAGACCTGCTCGAGCAGCTCTCGGTGCGATAACACGTGGCCGGCGTTATCGGCCATGAAAAAGAGCAATCTGGCCTCGGTGGGTGTGAGGTCAAGGCGATCACCGTTGCGGCGCACTTCGCGACTGCGCATGTCGATGATCAGGTCATCATCGAGGCGCGTGAGCGGGGGGCGTTGACGCGCCGAACCCGCCTTAGTCCGTCTCAGGATGGCCTCGATACGCGCCTCCAGCTCTCTGAAACTAAAGGGTTTGGTCAGATAGTCATCGGCCCCCAGCTGCAAAGCGCGAATGCAGTCCGCCTCCACCCTTTCGGTGCCTATCATGACGATCGGTAAAACCGACATCTCGCGGATGCGGCGGCAGGTTTGCCAACCATCGATGCCGGGCGTGTCTGTGTCGAGGATAACCAGATCAGGGCGCATCTCAAAGAGCAAGCGCAATCCTTGGAGCCCATCCTGGGCGGTGACCACTCTAAAGTCCACGCGCGAGAAGTGCTTTTCGAGCATGCGACCCAGAGCGATATCATCATCGATTACGAGGATCTTGGTTTTGAGGGCCATCATCTCTCCGTGCTGACAGCAAAGCTGGCCGCCTGCGGCAGGCAGCCGAAAGAAAGCAGGGCGCTTGCCTACCTTGGATAGTCTAGCCCAGATAGATGAACAGAAGATGAAAGCAGTGCCACAGCGTCTAGAGATTCTTCTATGCAGCGCCATCGTATGGAGACTCGGGTGCGCAGACAGAGCCACGTGATCCTAGCCTCGGCCTCGCCTCGCAGACAGCAGCTTCTCGTGGCCATGGGATTGGACTTTACGATCATGCCCATGGACACCGACGAATCGATTCGAAGTGGTGAAGGGCCAGAGCAGGTTGTGCGCCGTCTCAGTATGGCCAAAGCGCTCGCCGCTCGTGATGCCCTGTCCACCCGTCGCGATGTGGAGCGCTGGGGAGCTCAAGTTGCGTCAGAGTCCTGTGTGATTGCGGCCGACACGATTGTGGTGGCTCCAGATGGCCATACGATCCTGGGCAAACCCGAGAGCCCCCAGCACGCACGGGCCATGCTCGGCCAACTGCGCAACAAGCGCCACGAAGTCTACTCGGGGGTAGCGCTAGTCGATGTAGCCCAAGACCATCGCTATGTCGTCGCGGTGCGTACGGCCGTGTATATGCGGGCGTTTGATCAGGCGGAGATTGACCGTTATGTGGCCAGCGGCGACCCGATGGACAAGGCGGGCGCCTATGCTATCCAGCACGCCCATTTTGCGCCGATCGCTCGCATAGAGGGCTGCTATGCGAATGTGATGGGTCTGCCAATGTGTCATCTCTATCTGGCGTTGACCAGTGGGTGGCGTCAGTGTGCTGCGGGGGCCAATGACCGCAGCTCAGGGCCTTCAGTGCGCCATCCTCTGGATAGCTGTCCATACGCCCTCGAGCATGTCGGCTGTCCCTGGGCTGGGCCGATACTCTCCCAGGTGGCTTCGCTCGAGGCTGGGGGCGAAGGCTAGAACGCATCGGTCCGTGTTTGAGCGGTCGGCCCGTCCGCGCGAAGCGGGTTCTCCTATTGGATATCGTTTCTTTCGGAAAAGGTAAAGATTTTCCTATTGTTTCCGATTTACTGATACTCAGAATCAAAATTTCCAGTAAACTGGGTACATGAGCGCCGAGGTGCGTGGGCTTTCATTTGACACCCTGGCATAGATGTGCTACATTAGGTACAGAGTGCATGGGATTGCGCGCCCTTGGGGCGCGCCCTGTTTTCCAGAGAGGTGGAACCATTAAGACAAGAGCGAACCGTCTGAATCATGAGATCAGAGTGCGAGAGGTCCGGCTGATCGACGAGAACGGCAGGCAACTGGGCATCTATCCCACGCGGGAGGCCCTACGTGTAGCCGAGGAGCGAGGGCTGGACCTGGTTGAAGTGGCGCCCAACGCCAATCCCCCTGTCTGTCGTCTGCTAGACTATGGCAAGTTTCTCTATGAGAAACAGCGACGCGATCGGGAAGCCCGGAAGGCGCAGCGTCAGGTGGAAGTCAAGGAGATCCGCCTGCGACCCAAAATCGCCGATCATGATGTGATGGTCAAAGAGAAACAGGCGCGCGATTTCCTCGCTCATGGGGCCAAGGTGCGCGTGCGCGTGCGCTTTCGAGGTCGAGAGATCACCCATCAAGATATCGCGCGTGAGCTGCTCACGCGTGTGGCCGATGATCTCAGCGACGTTTCCGAGATCGAGCAGCGGCCGCAGATGGAGGGCTACACCATGTTGATGGTGCTGTCGCCCACCAAAGCTAGCAACATAGCGACTGCAGAGGCCGAGTGACAGCCTCTCTGCCCCTATGAGCTATTCCTATCATTCTACAAGGAGGTGTTCCTAACGTGCCGAAACTCAAGACCCACAAGGGCACCGCTAAGCGCTTCAAGCTAACCGGTTCAGGCAAGCTGATGCGGACTAAGGGCGAAAAACGCCATCTGCGTCGCAATCGGTCCAAGCGCGCCAAGCGGGGCTCGTGGAAGATGCTCGAAATGACGACCAGTGGCGAAGTGAAGCGCGTCCAGCGTCTGGCTCCCTACTTGAAAAAGTTCAAGGGTTAGGCGCCACGTGGACCGGCGTTGTGAGTTCTAGCTCGCATATCAGCTATCGAAAGGAACACAGAGTTGCCAAGAATCAAGACCGGCGTTGCGGCGCACAAGCGTCACAAGAAGGTTCTTGCGATCACAAAGGGACAGCGTGGCACCAAGCACGCGCTCTATCGGCGAGCCAACGAGGCGATGCTTGCCTCGCTGCGCTACCAGACGCGCGATCGGCGCAATCGCAAGCGCGATATGCGTCGGCTATGGATTATCCGGATCAACGCGGGTGCGCGAGCCAATGGGCTTAGCTACAGCCGCTTTATCGAGGGACTGCGACTCGCAGGCGTCGAGGTGAATCGCAAGATGCTGGCCGACATGGCCGTGAATGATCCGCAAGGCTTCAGCGAGGTCGTCCAAGTCGCCAAAGAGGCTGCAAGCCAGCAGCTCTAGGCCAGGCTCGCCATGGTGCACAGCGGACCCGATCCGTGAGGTCGGGTCCGTTTTTGTGTCTCAGAGCACTCGCGGCGTGGGTTGCCGCGGATAGCCCCTCTAGCGCACCTCGAGTTCCTGCAGCAACATCTCAAGGGCCACTTCGGCTGAGCGTTGCTTGTTGTCCGCGCGGTCGGCGCCCCAGATATGATGCTCGACGCGCCCCCCGCGTGGGCTGGCGACAGCGATGTACACGGTGCCCACCGGCTTCTGCGGCGTGCCGCCTGTGGGGCCGGCAATGCCTGTCACCGCATAGCCTATCTCTGTGCCTAGCGCGTTGCGCGCTCCCCGCGCCATGGCGAGGGCGACTTGAGCGCTGACCGCTCCGTGAGCAATGAGATCGGCCTCATCGACCTCCACGAGGTCGCGTTTCAGGCGATTGGCATACGCGACCACCGCGCCGACAAAGTAGGCTGAGCTGCCAGACACATTGGTGATATAGTGGCTGATCAAGCCGCCTGTACACGATTCGGCGCCACCCAGCGTCCATCCTCTGGCGACCAGCGCCCGACCCAGTTCGGTCGCCAAGTCCGTTGCGGTGTGTTGAGCTTTCATCGCGATTCGTTCACCCATCATCCGCGCGTCCTGCTGTACCCATACATAGCGCCATTATACCACATCACGGACCGCGGTCCTGCCCCCGACGCTCCCGCTGACTAGCCGCCACTGAGTTTGACGGCCCACGCACCACGCACTATAATTCCGCTCAGCAAGTTGCCCGATAGAGGTGCCTCCAGGCGCAGAGCTGCCCTGGAGCCGCAAGAGGGGAAGCCGGTCCAAGTCCGGCGCTGTCCCGCAACTGTAGCCGGGTGAGTGTGATCCTCGCCCGGGAGCCAGGTCGCCTGCCTCTATCATCTGTTCCGGAGCCTTCGCGGAAAGGTAATGGGATGCCCTCTCAACTCAGCGCCTCGCATGACCACGCGATGATGGCTGCCTTGTGGGCTGTCCGCCTTTCTCGAAACTCAAGCCAGAGTGAGATCTGTACGCGTTGCTTTGGGAAGCATCTGGCTTGAGTTCAGAGCCATGGGGCTCAGGGGAGGGAGGTGGACCCACAGACGATCCCGACCCAATCACCTTGTGACGACCTGTTGGCGGCCTGTCAGCCGTCCCCCCCGGGCTTGTGCCCGTGCGGAGGATTCAAGGCTATCTCGCGGGTTCATGTGGAGGAGCGATGATCTCTAATATACGACGTGGTTGTGCGACCCTTTGGCTCGCACTGCTAATCTCTAGTCTTGTGACCTTGCCCTGCCTCGCTGCAGCGACTCCTACGGGTGCGTTGCGGACCAATCTGGCCGATCAGACCGGGGCGGTCGACGCAGCGCTGGCCTGGCTTCTTACCCAGCAGGAGGCCGATGGCTCGTTCGGCGCATCGGCGGATGGGACTCTCAACGCCGTACTGGCCGCCTCGGCCGCGGGCGCCGATGTGGCCACGTGGCGCGGGGCAGGGAACGTCTCGTCCCTCGACTACTTGGCCTCTCAGGTCGATGCCTATGCCACTGGTGCGGCGACCACGGGCAAGTTGGTCGTGGGCCTCGTGGCCGCCGGCGAGGACCCGTGGGCCTTTGCGGGTCACGATCTGGAGGATCGATTGCTGGCCTACGCAGACGGGGCCGGATCGTTTGGCACCCTTCTGGCCGATCAGGCCTGGGCGCTCTTGGCGCTCGATGCCCTGCGGCGCCCGGCGACGACGCCCATGGTGCAGAACCTGGTCTCGCGCCAGAATCAAGATGGGGGCTGGGGCTGGCAGGCGGGCGAGGGCAGCGACACTCGCGCCACCGCCCTGGCCTTGCAGGCGTTGGCCGCCCAGGGCGTCTCGGCGACGGAAGTGACCGTGACGAACGCACTGGCCTTCCTCAAGACGACCCAGGGCACCAGCGGGGGCCTGGGCGAAGAACCGGGGATGGCCACGGACGTGATCTCGACGGCGGCTGGCCTCCAGGCGCTCATCGCGCTGGACCAGAATCCTCTCGATGCGGCCTGGCAGATGGGCGGGAACACGCCCCTCGACGCGCTCCTAGCCGCCGAGTTGGAAGGCGGCGCCTTTCCGGGTGCAGACCAACTCGCGGCCACGTCGCGGGCCGTGCCGGCCCTGCTGGGCAAGGGGCTGCCTCTGCCGGGCCTGGTGCCGGCGCTCAAAGATGCGTTGGCCTATCTGCGCAGCATCCAGCAGCCCGATGGGAGCATCACACTGGCCAACAGCTCGGTGGCGCTCTGGGCGCTGACGGCCGCTGGTGAGCACGCCCGCACGTGGCGCGTGGCCGATGGCCCTTCGTTGATCGACTATCTCAACGACTCGGCGGGCTCCCTCACCTCCATCGGGCAGGTGGGGCGCCTGGCGGCCGCGCTGGCCATGGCCGGCGAGAACCCCTATCGTGCCGGCACCGAAAACCTTATCGCCCGCATCTGGGAAGCCTATGATCCGGCGACCGGCGCTTTCGACGCGGCTGGAATGACCAGCAACCAGTGCCTGGCGATCTGGGGCCTGGTGAGTGTGGGCGAAGTGGTGCCGCCCGAGGCCCTGACCTGGCTGCGCGCGCAGCAGCACGAGGATGGGGGCTGGGCCTGGGGCGTCGGGTTGCCGGGGTCTGAGCCGCGCAGCGACGCCAACAGCACCGCGATGGTGATCGAGACCCTGATCGCGTCCGGCGTGGCTTCGGATGACCCTGCCATCCAAGATGCGGTGGCCTATCTGGCCAGCTTGCAGGCGAACGATGGCGGCTTTGTCTACGATCCGGTCTATGGCTCCGATTCGGATGCAGATTCCACGGCTCTCACGTTGCAGGCTCTCTGGGCCGTGGGCATCGAGCCCTCTTGGGGCTGGGGCTGGGCGCGGACGCTGACGGCGACCGAACAGATCAGCATGACGGTGAACAAGCCCTTCGACCGCCTATTGGATCTGCAGCTCGGGAACGGCGCTTTTGAGTGGCAGCCAGGGTTCGGTGAGAACCCCTATTCCACTATGGAGGCGATCCCGGCCCTGGCCAGGGTCACCTTCCCCTGGACCGATCCCACCAAGCTGGCGGCCCGCAGGGCGCTGGCGTGGCTCAAGGCCCAGCAGCAGGACGACGGCTCCTTCTCAGAGCCTGCCGATGCGGCGCTGGTGCTCGATGTGGCCTTGGCCGCCGCGGCCATGGGCGAGGATCTGAACACATGGCGGACGGCGCCCGGCATGCCGTCCGTGCTCGACTGGCTGGAGGCCAATCTTGGGAGCTATGCAACCTCTGCCGACGCGACGGGCAAAGTGCTGGTCGCGCTGGTGGCGGCAGGCCAGAACCCGCTCTGGTTCGCCGGAGAGAACTGGGTGAAGCGGCTGCTCGCCCTGGAAGAGGAGGGTGCCTTTGGCGTCACCCCCGCCGGCCAGGCCTGGGCTCTGCTGGGGCTCGCCTCGGCGGGCCAGCCGGTGACCCCTGCCCAAGTTGACGCGTTGGAGCAGATGCAGGGCCCAGATGGCGGTTGGGGCGCGGTGCCGCAGGGCGCCAGCGCGGCCGACATCACCGCGCTCTGTTTGCAGGCGCTGGTGGCCGCGGACGTCTCCATCGAGGTGGCCAACGTGCAGGCGGGCCTGGCCTACCTGGCTTCGTTGCAGGCCGCTGGGGGCGGATTCGCGCCAGTCATGGGCGAGGACGTGAGCGCCGTGGCCACAGGGACGGCCATCCAAGGCTTGGCCGCGGCGGGCGAGGCGCCCAACTCGGATGCCTGGCAGCAAGACGGCCACAGCCCTGTGGATGCCTTGACTGCTCTGCAGTCGGAGAGCGGGGCATTCCGAGGCGCGGTGGGTGAGGACGAGGTCGAGGCCACGGCCCGAGCCATTCCGGGCCTGCTGATCGAGAGCATGCCCTACTCAGTGGGGCACTATGACCTGATCTACCTGCCCCTTGTGCGGAACTGAGCTGGGGCGCATGGCATGTGCGCCCGAGTATTCCCGGATGGACATGCCTCCGAGCGTGAGCGGGGTCGAAAGGCGAGCCTCACAGCACGTGCGAGCCGAATGGCCCTAGCGTGGACTGGGACGAGAGAGACGGCGATGGGGATGGGATGACGGGACGATGGAGCGCGCGCGTCGCGCTGTTGCTTCTGCTGCTTGCGGCGGTGAGCGGGGCGTATCCGTTCAGCCTACGTGCTGCCACGCCCATCCGCGTCGGCCTGGTGGTGGTCTTTCCCGATCACACCTTGGTCGAGTGCGTGGAGGTCGTGGCCGAGGATCCCAAGGGCGCCGACGTGCTCAGGGCCGCCGGGCTGCGGTTGGTGACCGACAGTTCCTTCGGGCTGGGCGAGGCGGTGTGCAAGATCGAGGCGACCGGCTGCGACTATCCGGCCCAACAGTGCTTTTGCGAGTGTATGGGCGCCACCTGCGCCTACTGGAACTACTGGTACTGGGAGGGTGCCGACTGGGTGCATTCGCCCATGGGGGCCTCGAATCGGAGTGTGGCGGATGGGGCCATCGAGGCCTGGGTGTGGGGCAGCGATCAGGATCGGCCTCCCGCGCTCGACACGCTGAGTGGACTATGCGAGCAGCCCACGCCCACGCCCACCGAGACCCCGCCTCCCACGGAGACGTTGGTCCCCACCGACACCTGGACGCCTACGACGACTCCATCGGCGACGCTCTCCCCGAGCCCCAGCCTGACGCCAGAGCCCTCGCTGACGCCCACGCCCAGCGAGACGCCCACACCAACACTATCTCCAACGGCCACCTCCTCGTCGGTTCCGAGTGCGACGGTTGAGCCCTCGGCGACGCAGGTGACCGCCACACCCACGCGTACGCTCACGCCCACGCGCTCGCCTACGCCCACGCGCACCCTCCCGCCGCCCACAGCCACCTCTACCGCCTGGAGCGCCTACCCCTATGGCACGGCGACCACTGGCGCCAGCGCCGACTCGAGCAGCACGCCCTGGTCGGCCTATCCGCTCACCACAGCTACGCGGACACGCACCCGCAGCGCGACCCCGCGGCCCTCATTGGCCGCGACGAATACGCCTCGTCCCACCACAGCGGATGTGACCGCCACCAGCACGCCCGCTGGCCCCGCCGCCGCAGGCATGCCCACTGCAAGGGCTGACGCCCTGGACGTCCTCGGGGCCCGAGCAGCAGAGCGAGAGCTGCCCCATGGGTATCCGGCCCCGCCCGCCTTGCAGGTCCCCCCAAGGGAGGCCTCGGCCGCGAGGGCGCCCGACGCTGCTAGTGGCAGCGCCGAGATGGGAGGCAGGCTGTCCGGCGGGCTGTCGCAGTCTGGCGATTCCTCGCAGGCTGGCGAGCCATCGCACGGGGTACTCGAGCCTGCCAGGCCGGCCACGCCAGACCGGGTGGCCATGGTGCTGGCCACATCCGTGGCGCAGGCGCAGGCCAGCCCGGTGCCGAGCCCGCCGCCAGAGCGACAACCCAAGCGCCAATACGGCGCCTTTGTTGCGCTGGCGCTGTTGCTCTCTCTGTTGACCCTCTACGCCGGTCAAGTGCGGCGCCAACAAGCGTGGCGACGCACGCGGGAATAGAAACCTGGCCAAAGAAAAGAGCCCTGGTGTGCGCGGGACGCATCATCAGGGCTCCCCTTGGAGTTTGGTCTGACTGGAGTCTAGGCAAGGTGCGACCTACGCCCACTACAGCGATGGACGTGAATGTCACCCCGGCTTGCGTCTAGGGCTCGGCTATCACCTTGTTGCTCAGCACCCCGATGCCGTCGATCTCTATCTCGACCACGTCGCCCGGCCTCAAGAACACGGGTGGCTTGCGCGCAAAGCCCACGCCCGAGGGTGTGCCCGTCATGATGACGGTGCCTGGCAGCAGCGTCATCGAGTGCGAGAGAAACGAGATCAACTGGCGACAGGAGAAGATCAAGTCGCTGGTGTTCGATTCCTGCATCACCGCGCCATTCAGCCGGGTGCGAATGGGCGCTGCGTCGGGATCGAGCTCGGTCTGAATCCAGGGACCCAGCGGTGCAAAGGTGTCGAACGATTTGCCTCGGGCCCACTGGGCATCAAGCCGTAGCTGGCAATCGCGCGCGCTCACATCGTTGCTGCAAGTGTAGCCCAACACATAGGCAAATGCATCCGACTCTGAGACGTGCTTGGCCTCTCGGCCGATGATGATCGCCAACTCGCACTCATAGTCGATCTCGTCGGGAGCGACTTTGGGCAGAAGGATCTGGTCATTGGGGCCGCACACCGACGTGGTGGCCTTCAGAAAGATCACGGGCCGCTCGGGAATGGCCATATTGCTCTCGGCTGCGTGCCCGCGATAGTTCAGCCCGATGGCGATGACATTCGGCGGGTCTACCGGGGCCAGCAACTGCGCCTCGTCTTTCCCTACGGTCTGCGCCGTGGCCTGCCACGTGCCGTAGATGTCCCCGTCGATCAACTGGTAACCGTGCGGCGCCACCAGGCCGTAGCGGATCTCTCCATCCGGCAGGCGCAAACGCGCGATCTGAGCCATCCTTTCCGTCCCTCCGTATGAGATTTCTTCTGCGCTCGAGTCTTGGCCCGAGCGGTTGCCTCAGCCGCGGTTGGGCTGCGTCATCCTGTTCACCAGAGCCGCACCACCCAGCACCGCCCCGTAAGGCGCCATGCGAGACATCTCGATCTGCAGATCCTGGCGCGCGCTGGTCAGCGCCTCCCGCATGATCGTATCCCTGACCGTCTCAGCGCCCTCGGGCCAGGCCAGCATGATGTCGCCTTCCAGAATCACAAGCTGCGGGTTCAACAAGTTGACCAAGCTCACCAAGCCCAACCCCAGATAGCGGAAGGCCTCTGTCAGCGCAGCCTGCGCCTCCTCATCGCCGCCGCGCGCGCGTTCGATGAGCCACTGGGCGCCATTGGCTGCCGCGTGGTTGGGGGCCGCGCCCTGACCTTGCAGCTCTCGGGCCACCCGGTCCAGAGCCTTGGCCGAGGCGTACATCTCGAGACAGCCATGAGCCCCACAGGCGCACAAGAGCCCATCCGGCACGATGATCGTGTGGCCCAGTTCGCCGGCTGCACCGTAGGCGCCATGGTAGAGCTTGCCATCCAGAATCAATCCGCACCCCAGCCCCGAGCCCACCGATACCAATGCCAGATGATCGATGCCTCGGCCCAGCCCGGCCTCGTGCTCGCCCAGGGCGATCAGATTGCTGTCATTCTCCAGGAAAACGCCCACGCCCAGATCGGCTGCCAGGAGCGAGCCCAGCTCAATCCCGTTGAGCTCGGCCAGGTTGGGGCAATTCACGACTCGGCCTGTGGAACGCTCCACCACGCCCGGGATGCCGATTCCCACGCCGAGTAGCTCCGCCGGATCCACGCGGCGAGTGTCCAGGAAACGACGCAGGCTGGCGGCGATGTTGGCCCCCGGCTCGCCCTCCTGGTTGATCAGGGTCGCCGTGTCGATGCGCTCGTGGGCGACGATCTCGGGGGCCGCCGACTCGACCAGGGCCACCGTCGATTTGTTCGAGCCGATATCCAGTGCCAGACGAAAGCTCATGACATCCCTCAATTCACATAGCACGGTTCTCTGATTGTACCGCAAGAGCGCCCCCCTGACAAACGTCTGGGGCTACGCCGGACTGAAGTAACTGTTCACATTTGGGGGGACGAATCTGCGCGACCCACAACCTGCGGATGCCAGGGCATGCTTTGGC
>JAFGLK010000166.1 GCA_016928125.1 Anaerolineae bacterium | reverse complement strand
CACGCGCACCTGTAGGGCGAGGTGCGCCAGGGAGCGCAACGATCAACGGCACGCGCGTCACCTCGTCATAGGTCGTCCCTTTGAAGACCAGGTGATGGTCGCCCAGCATCTCGCCGTGATCGCTGGTGAAGAGGATGATCGTATTGTCGAGTAGCTTGCGCTCGCGCAACATCTCGACCATCCGGCCCACCTGCTTGTCGATCAAGCTGATCATCCCATAGTAATAGGCTCGGATGCGCTGCCACTCGGCATCGGCGATGAGGTGCATGCCGATGGCCTCATGGCCGCCCTCGGTGGCGAAATACTTGTTCCGATAGGCCTCCGGCCAGCACGCGACCTCAGCCTCATCAAAGACGGGCAGAGGCATGTCGGCGGGGGCATACATCGTGTCATAGGGCGCCGGCGGATTGAAGGGATGATGAGGATGGACAAAGCTGGCCCAGATGAAAAAGGGGCGATTCTCGGGATGGCAGGCCAGGAACTCGACCGCTCGATCCCCGATCCAGGTTGTCTGGTGACGCTCCTCGGGCCAGGCCGAGCGCACACACTGATGCTGGGGATAGGAAAAGCTGTGCGGGTCCTGCCAGATATCATAGCCGTTGGCGTTGAGATACGCCTCATACGGCCCCACGCGGTGATCTTCGGTGATCGTGATGCAATCAAAGCCGTGCCAGGGTAGCTCCCAGGGCTCTGGCTGTGGATTCACGGCCAGAGCAGGGGTGGGGTCTTGGAGCGGCCCGCCGTCTGGTGGCCATTTCCATTGGGGCCCAAAGTGCATCTTGCCTGCGCCGTAGGTTTGATAGCCTCTCTGTCTCAGGACCTCCATGAGCGTGAGCTCAAAGCGAGGCAAAAAGATGCCATTGTGCCGCAGGCCATTGATCGACGGGTAACGGCCGGTGACGAGGCTGGCCCGGTTGGGGGCGCATACAGGGTAGGCGGTGTAGGCGTTGTCAAAGCGCACGCCGCGCGCCGCCAGAGCATCGATATAGGGCGTACGGATGGCCGGGTTGTCATAACAGCCCAGACTGTCCTGGCGGAGTTGATCGCAGGTGATCATGAGAATATTCGCAGGCATAGGTCCCTCCCTATAGACTCAGCCTGTGTCAGCCGATCGAGTGAGCCGCCACAAGAAGCGGGCTGCCATCGTCACATCGCGCAAATTGGGGCAGCGCATAACAGGGCTGGCGCGTTAGCCTAACCGTTTGATGAGCGTGACGCAGTTGCTGCCAGAGGGGTCATGCTCGTAGGTCACCTGATCCATGAGCTCGCGAATGAGGTAGACGCCATACCCATGCTCATGGGGCGCGCTCAGGTCGGGTTCGGGTACCTGTGCAGAGTCGAAGCTGGCGCCCCAATCGCATAGCCTGAGCGTCAGGTGGTCAGGATGGATCTCGGCCGTCAGCTCTACGATGCCCGCCGGGTCCTCGTCGTAGGCGTGCTCGATGATGTTGACTATGGCTTCGTCGACCGCCAATTGAATGTTGTAGGCCGAGGAGGCGGGCAGAGCCGATATCAGCCCGCAAAGCTCCTGCACCGCCGAAGCGACGAGGCTCAGATAACGTTTGTCAGACGGAAACGAAAGCCTGACTTGTTGCATGTCCGCTACCCATCCCTCTCTGGTCTGTCATGAGGGCCACACGCGTCGATGCGCTCACGTAGCGTCACGCGAGCAAGGGGGAAAACGGATCACTTTTCGGAGGCAAAGCTGCGAATGGCCTCATCGAGGCCTGACATGAGCTGGAAGGTGGAGTCGAGATGTGTCAACTCGAATATGACGCATACCTGCTCGCCCACACAGGCCAGGCGCAGATCACCGCCGCTCTCACGGGCGCGAATCAGGCCTGCCACCAAAGCGGCCAGGCCCGTGCTATCCACAAAAGACACCTGGGTCAGGTCGGCGACCAGTCTGGTATGCCCTTCCACCACTGCGGAGATCAGCACATCCCGCACTCTAGGTGCAGCATAGGCGTCCAGCCGCCCTGCGAACTCAAAGACGAGCGTCCCTTGTTCTTCTCTTTGGGTTATCTCTATCATTGGCCTCTATTCCTGAGCACCGATTGATGCAGTCTAGCACGCGCCAGAGGGCGCGTCAAAAAAGGCCGCGCTATTCGATCTGCGCTGCACTGCTCATTTACAAGTCTGCCTCACGCTTGGCCTTGCATGTTCGGGGGCCACCTGCAGCCAACATTGGTGCCTAAGGCTGTGCTCTCTGATCGGCGTGACCAGCTAGCCCTCACTCTCCCCAGCCTGCGGGTGAGGCTTGAGCTCGCCGCGACAATCGAACAGGGGCTTGAGCTTGTCATAGCAGGCATGCAAGGCCTCAACGATAACCCGCGTCTCGCCCAGCACAGGCATGAAATTGGTGTCGCCCGCCCAACGTGGCACGATGTGCATGTGCAGGTGATCGGCGATTCCGGCTCCAGCCGAGGTGCCCAGATTCATACCCACATTGAACCCGTCGGGCTCCATGGATTCCCGCAGGACCTCAAGACTGACATTGACCAGATTCATCATTTCCAAGAGGGCGGCGGCAGGAAGCTCTGTCGGTGAGCTCACATGGGCATACGGCACGACCATCATGTGACCGTTATTGTAGGGATAGCGATTCAGCATGATGAAGCATTGCTTGCCCCGCAATAGGATCAAGTTGTCCGAATCCTGCGTCTGTTGGCTTTTGTCGCAAAAGACGCACCCAGGTTGCCTCTCCCCGACGATATACTCCATGCGCCAAGGGGACCAGATGCGTTTCATGAACCACTCTCCTCTTCGTCTCCCCAGATGAGACGTGTTCGGCGAATGCGGTAGTGACTTATCGGCAGTCCAAGCTCTGCCAGAACTTGCTCGGGCCGCCCCGATCCATGTGAGCCGCAGCGAACCACCATCCGAAGCCGATGACGACCTTCCCCGGACTCGCGCAGCGTCACATCGTGCACGAGGCGCCGCAGATCATAGTCGACCACGCGGCCCCTTTTGCCGCGACGTTGAAGTCTGATGGTGTCCTGGGACATGAACATGTCAATGGCTGCCGCAACGCTCTCAGGTCCCTCCTCCGTCCAGAGCTGCACATCATAGTATGCCTGACGCATCTGCGACTGGGGCGCCGGGACCGAGAGGGGCACCTCATTTACTTCGTGGATCTCAAGCCCCGGCGGCGACTGCTGCGCTGTCGCGAGCCGAAAGCTCTCGAGGCCCGTGCTCTCAATCAGGAAAACGTCCATCACCTCGCACGAGCTGCTATAGCCCACTGGCAAGGCGGCGGCGAACTGCAGCCGCGGATGGGGGTTGAAGCCCTGCGTGTAGGCTAGTGGCACCTCGGCCCGACGGAGCAAGCGCTCCCACAGCCGCCCCATGTCCAGTACCGAGAGATAGATCAAGGGCCCATCCACCCCAAAAGTCACCCGCAGCCGCTGTACGGCATCGCTACGCATCATGCCGGACACCCCCAAACCGCGTCGGAAACGGCAGCTCGCTCGTGAGCGTAGGTCTCCGTAATCCCACAACCGTGGCAGGTCTCCCGACAATCGGGCGAGAGCTCGCCCGCGAAGGCACGCTCGCGCTCGCGCCACAGGAATCGGGGGGACACACCCGTGTCGATGTGCGCCCAGGGCAGCCGCTCGTCGAAGGTTCGCTCGCGCTCGCAATAGAAGCGCCAGTCGATTCCCTCTGCCTCAAACGCCTCGCGCCACAGTGCGGGCACGAAATGCTCTCGCCAGGCGTCAAAATGAGCACCGAGCTGCCAGGCGCGATAGATGGCAGGCCCCAGGCGGCGATCGCCCCTGCTCAGCACCGCCTCGAGCCAGGTCTGCTCCCAGTCCGTGGTGGATAGGCGTACCCCTCGCGCACGGACATGCTCACGAAGCAGGGTCTGTCGTCGCTCTACCTCCTCACGGCTCAGCAACGGCTCCCACTGGAAAGGCGTGTGCGGCTTGGGCACAAAGGTCGAGACGCTCACATTGATGTTGATGCGTCGGCCACGGATGCTACGGCCCAAGCGATAGATGCGATCGATCAGGTCGGCCATAGCCAGAATATCCTCGTCCCGCTCGGACGGCAACCCCAGCATGAAATAGAGCTTGATGCGGTTCCAGCCGCTGGCAAAAGCGGCCTCGGCGGTGGCCAGCAAATCCTCCTCCGTGACGCCTTTGTTGATCACGTCGCGCAGCCGCTGACTGGCAGCTTCCGGCGCAAAGGTGAAGCCGGTCTTGCGGGTTCCTTCGATCATTTGGGCCAGGCTCACCGAGAACGAGTCGATGCGCAGAGAGGGAAGCGAGATGGCCAGCCCATCCTCAGCATGACGCGCCATAGCCTGGGCGATGATCTCCTCGATGCCGCTGTGATCGCTGCTGCTTAGAGAGACCAGCCCAACCTCGTCATAGCCAGTATTGGCGATCAGCTGGTCGATGGCGTCGACCACCTCAGACACCGGACGCTCGCGGATGGGGCGATAGATCATGCCCGCCTGGCAAAAGCGGCAGCCTCGACCGCACCCGCGCTGAATCTCAACCATGGCGCGGTCATGGACGGCCTGAATGTGGGGCAGAACCGGTCGAGTGGGAACCGGCCCGAGAACTGGCACGATTCGCTTGGTCACCGTGGGCGGCACGCCCGGCTCGCTCGGGGCGATGGCGGTTGCCTGTCTGCCGGGCCTCCACTCCTCGGTGTACAGGCTGGGAACATACACGCCCGAGATGGCGGCCAGGCGCCTCAGCAGGACCGCCCGGCTCCCGGTCTGCTCTTGGCCGCCCGAAGCCTTCCAATCACGCACCGCCTCCATGATCTCGAGCAGCACCTCCTCGCCCTCGCCGACCACGAACGCGTCGATAAAGCCAGACAGAGGCTCTGGGTTGTATGCGCAACTCCCGCCGGCGATAATCAAGGGCATGTCAGCGCTGCGCTCAGCCGCCCAGACGGGGATGCCAGCCAGAGCCAGCATGGTGAGCAGATTGGTTGAGGTCAGCTCGTACTGCAGGCTGAACCCGATGATGTCGAAAGCGCGCAGGCTGTGGTGGGTCTCCAGTGAGTGGAGCGGTATCTGCGCTGCTCGCATGGCCGCTGCCATGTCATCCCAGGGGGCAAACACGCGCTCGGCGGCAAATGCGGCCTGGGCGTTCACGCGATCATACAGGATGGCCAAGCCCAGGTTGGACATGCCGATCTCATACACATCGGGGTAGGCCAGGGCGATCGTCACTTGGACCTGATGCCAATCCTTTGCGATGCTATTCCATTCCTGGCCGACATAGCGCGCCGGCTTTTGCACCTGGCTTAGCAAACGCTCGAGTTCGCCCTCAGATACGATCATGACGCATCCCCATAATTTTGAAGCAGATTTGTCAAATATTATACCGCGATTCCCATGACTCAGCAAAAAAAGCAGGCCTACCGCCCGCTGTGTGTAGGGACATAGTCAGGGGGCATCGGGCGAGCGAAGAGAGGAGCTTGCCTGAAGCCTCCGAGAATGGAAACATCGAGGCGCAACCCGATGGGAAGCGTGTTACCCGGAGATGATCTTGACCAGGACGCGGCGGCGACGAGGCCCATCGAATCCGCCCAGATAGATGCCCTGCCACCGGCCCAAGAGCAGGCGTCCTTCCGCGATGGGCACGATCGCCGAAGCGCCAGAGAGAGGGGCCTTGATTAGCATCGCAGCTGCTCACGCCACGGCAGATTTGACAGGCCGGGGATTATTGTGTAGTATAGCCACGTTCTCAGTGTGCCGCATTCGTCTAGCTGGCCAAGGACACCGCCCTCTCAAGGCGGAGATCGGGGGTTCGAATCCCCCATGCGGT
>JAFGLK010000165.1 GCA_016928125.1 Anaerolineae bacterium | reverse complement strand
GAGAGCGGCTCCTTGACGAGCTGCAACACAAAGGGCCTGAGGTGGCTCGCCAGGACAAGCGAGGGATCCAGGCTGCGCGCCACCCCCTCCAGCACGATCACCGTGCGCGCCAGCAGCGCCAGGTCCGACGGGAGACGGATGCGGTGCTTGAAGGCGATCGCCATGACCTCGCTGAGAAACTCGGCGATAGGCACGCTGGCCAGCGAGGCGTCATAGTAACGCAACAGCAGACGATGGACGTCGCGCTGCAGGGCGCGCTGATCGGCGGTGCGCGCGGCGGCCCCCATGCGCACGATGATGCGCACCACGGCGTCGGCATCCTGTTGCACCAGCGCCAGGAGCAGGCCCCCCAGGTGATCCTTTATCTGGGGCGTCAGGTAGCCGACGACGCCAAAGTCCACGAGCCCCACCGTGCCGTCGTCGGCGATCAAGATGTTGGCGGGATGGGGATCGCCGTGAAAGATGCCGTGCTCGAACACCAGGCGCAGATAGATCGTGACGATGCGAGCGGCGACCTCTCGTAGATCGTGGCCCGCCGCCTGGAGCTGCTTGATCTGCGAGAGCTTCAGGCCGCCCAGGTCGGAGAGGGTGATCACCCGCCGCGTGGTGAGCTCCCAGTAGACCCTGGGCACCCGCGCACCCACGGCCTGGGCCGCGCGCTCCAGGCGCTCGATGTTGCGCCCCTCGGCGGCATAGTCCAGCTCGCTGCGCAGGGCATGGGAGAACTCTTCCACCAATTCAGCCACGCCATAGCCCTGCAGCGTGGCCGAACGCGCCGCCAAAAAGCGCGCCTGGGCGTTGAGCAGATTCAGGTCGGCCTGCACGATGCGCTCCACGCCCGGCCGTTGCACCTTGACCACCACCGCGGTCCCGTCGTGGAGCGTGGCGCGATGCACCTGCCCGATGGAGGCCGAGGCGATGGGCTGCTCCTCAAAGCGCGCGAAATACTGCTCCAGAGGCGCGCCCAGCTCCTCTTCCAGCCTGGCGCGCACCTCTTCGACGGGTACGGGCTGGGCGGCATCCAACAGCCGGCTCAGCTCCACGATGTACTCGGGCGGCAACAGATCCGGGCGGGTGCTGGCGATCTGCCCCAGCTTGATATAGGTCGGGCCCAACTCCTCGAGGGTGCGACGCACCCGCTCAGGCACCGAGCTGGCCTGCGCCTGCGCATCGACCTGCGCCCGCCGCCGACCAAAGCGCGCCAGCCCCGTCCTCTCCACGAGGAAACCCAGGCCGTTACGCACGAGCACCTCAGAGATGTGGCGCACGCGGGCGATGTCGGATGCTGTGCGTTTCAAGGAAAAGGGCCAGAGCATGGCGTGCTGCCTCCCAAGGCGCATCCAACTGCACGATCACAGGGGCCGGCTCGGCAGACAAGTTGCATCTCTACGCGGATGCGGCCGCAGCCTGCGCCGTTACGCTGCCTGTCGGGTAACCGCCGACAACGCCGTGGGTTGAAACCCGCCTTGGGATTCCATCCCAAGGATGGCCACGGGGCGACGCTGGGTGAATCCCGCTTGGCGCGGTCTTCTCGCGCCGACTGCGGTCGTATGCGTCTGGTAGCCCCATTTATGGGGCGTCGCTCCTTAGCCGGGGCGATTCATCGCCCGGCGCTCAGCGGCGGGTTACCTCAGTCATTCGTTACGCTTCATCAGCCGCCGCACAGCCTCGGCCAGCGCCTCCACGGCGGCGTCGATCTCCTCTACGGTCGTCTCGCGGCCCACGCTCAGGCGCACGGTGCCCATGGCCCACTCGGTGGGCACGCGCATCGCCCGCAGCACGCCGGAGACGTCGATCTGATCCGAATGGCAGGCCGCGCCAGCCGAGGCCGCCACCCGGTCGCCGATCTCGGAGAGCAACGTGTTCGCCTCAACCCCGCGAAAGCTGACGCTGAGCGTGTTGGGCAGCCGGCGCGTGGGATGGCCGTTGACCCGCAGTGCCTCATCGCCGAGCTCGCGCAAGAGGCCGAGCCTCAGGCGCTCGCGCATGGTCTGCATGTGTGACCGGTTGCGCTCCAGATCGCGCCGCGCCGCCTCCGCCGCCTGACCCAACCCCACGACCAGGAGCAGGTTCTCAGTGCCAGGCCTGCGGCCGCCCTCCTGGCCCGCGCCATGCAGGATCGGCTCCAGAGTTACGCCATTCCGCACATAGAGCGCGCCCACGCCCTTGGGCGCATAGAGCTTGTGCCCGGCCACCGAGAGCAGATCCACCCCCAGCTCGTCCACGTTCACCGACAACTTGCCGATCGACTGGGCCGCGTCGGTGTGCATCAGCGCCCCATGGTGATGGGCGATCGCGGCCAGCTCGCGGATCGGCTCCAGCGTGCCCACCTCGTTGTTGGCGTGCATGATCGTCACCAGCGTGGTGCCCGGGCCGATGGCGCGCTCCAGCTCCGCAGGATCCACCAGCCCGTCGCCGTCCACCGGCAGCGTGGTGATGCGGAACCCCTGGCTTTCCAGCCAGGCGCACACCTCGACCACGGCGGGGTGCTCGATGGCGCTGGTGATGATGTGGTCGCCCTGACCTCGGCGCGCCAGGGCGACCCCTTTGAGGGCCTGATTGTTGCTCTCGGTGCCGCCGCTGGTGAAGATGATCTCCTCGGGGCGCGCCCCGAGCAGCGCCGCGACCTGCGAGCGGGCCGTCTCCACGGCGCGCCTGGCGGCCACCCCAAAGGCATGCGCGCTGGATGGGTTGCCAAAGTGCTCGTAGAGATAGGGCGCCATCGCATCCGCCACCTCGCGGGCGAT
>JAFGLK010000020.1 GCA_016928125.1 Anaerolineae bacterium | reverse complement strand
TGCACTATGACGACGCAGCCTGCGTTCGGGATGTTCTGCAGAGCACGCTCCAGTTGGACGATCGCTACTGGGATCGACGCGTGCAGGAACTGGCGACGCGTCTGAGCCGGGCTCAAGGGGCCGAACTGGTCGCTCTGGAAGAGGCTTATGCTGAAGCGCTTGACCAGCTCGCGTATTCAGCGACGCAGCTTCCCGAGCACGAGGTGGAACGTGTGCTGGCTGGGCTTGATCTGGCAGATCTCTCACCCGACACGCCGGTACACATTCTGAGCGGAGGACAAAAGACGCGCCTCGGGCTGGCGCGGATCCTGCTGCGTCATTCGGTCCACGGTCAGCTCTCGTTGTTGCTGCTCGATGAGCCAACCAACCATCTGGATATCACCGCGTTGGAGTGGCTCGAGGAGTATCTGAGCCAATTCGAGGGCGCGCTGCTGATCGTCTCCCACGATCGCACTTTTCTCGATCATACCGTCAACCGCATCCTCGAACTGGATATGGAAACGCACAAGCTCAACGCGTACCCGGGCAACTACTCCAGCTATCTGGAGACCAAAGCGACCGAACTGGATAAGCTGACCCTGGCCTATAAGAATCAGCAGGCGCGGCTGGCGCGGCTCGAGAGCGCCATTCGCGACATCAAGGGACAGGCCAGCCGCATCGAACATGAGACGATCGATTTTCACTATCGCAAGCAGGCCAAAAAGATCGCGCGGCGCGCCGTGGTGCAACAGAAGCGTCTACAGCGCATGATCGATTCGGAGGAGCACCTGGAAAAGCCGCAGCAGCACTGGGAGATCAAGCTCGAGTTTGTGGAGACGCCATCGAGCGGCCAGGATGTGCTCGTGCTTGAGGATGCCGGCATGCGCTATGGCGATCTGCGGCTCTTTGAGCACGTGAACCTCGTGTTGCGACGCCAGGAGCGCGTGGCTTTGATCGGCCCCAACGGTTCTGGCAAGACGACGCTGCTCCGCACCATTGCGGGCGAGGAGCAACTCAGCGAGGGGACAGCCCGGCTGGGCGCCAATGTGCACCTGGGATACCTCGCCCAAGAACAGGACAACCTCGATTGGGATGCCACGCCCTACGAGATCGTGCGCCGAGAGGCGGCCCTATCCGAGACGGACGCGCGCAGTTTCCTGCACTTTTTCCTTTTCAGTGGGGATGAGGTGTTTGTGCCTGTGGGCCGCCTGAGCTACGGCGAGCGCGCTCGATTGGCTCTGGGTGTGTTGGTGCTGCAGGGCTGCAACCTGCTGCTGCTGGATGAGCCGGTCAACCATCTGGACATCCCCTCTCGGGAGCGCTTTGAGCGCGCCCTGGCCACGTTCGAGGGCACCATCTTGTGCGTGGTGCACGACCGCTATTTCATCTCACGCTTGCTGGGCTCTGATCGACGCGGCGCCATCTGGGCGATCCACGATGGGGGGATCCGCTCATACGTGGATCTGTGTGACGTGCGACGAATCACCGGCTGGTAGCTCCCTCTGTGCCAGGTGTGAGCTCGACCTGTCAGCTTGAAGGACCGTCAGCTAGAGGGAACTCAGATGCGCTGGCGCCCGTCCTATATGCACGGGCCTGAAGATTGCGCGGTTTTGCCTTGAGTCCGACGGGCGTCGCCCCGGGAGCACACGAGCGAGCATGCCGGAACCGAACTCGCAGTGGCAGCAGCTGTCCGGCCAGCCCAATTACGCCGGACGGAGCCCGCGTCGATCGTGGGCGCAGCTCCGCCCGGTTCTGGTGCGGGGTGCCGCACTGGGCGTGTTGGGCTCGCTCTTTGCCTTGCTGCTGCTGGTCGTCGTGGCCTTGGGCATCTATGCCTACTATGCCCTGCAACTGCCTTCACCTCAAGAGCTCTACCAGCGCAGCGCCGAGTTCAAGAGCACCAAGATCTATGATCGGCATGGTCACGTGCTCTACGAGATCATCGACCCGCTGGGTGGGCGCCGCACCCTCGTTCCGTACGAGCGCATCCCTCAGACTGTGATTCAGGCGGTGGTGGCCACTGAGGATGCCTCCTTTTTCTCGAACCCTGGTCTGGATCCGCTGGCCATCCTAAGAGCCCTCTATCAGGATCTTCGGGCGGGCGAGATCGTGCAGGGCGGCAGCACCATCACCCAGCAGCTGGTGAAAAACCTCTATCTGAGCCACGAACGCACCCTGGCCCGCAAGCTGCAAGAGGCCATCCTGGCCGCCGAGATCACGCGGCGCTATGAGAAGTCCGAAATCCTCGAGGTCTATCTGAACGAGGCCTACTTTGGCAATCTGGCCTACGGGATCGGGGCGGCTGCTGAGACCTACTTTGGCAAAAAAGTGGAAGAGCTCGATCTGGCTGAGGGCGCCCTCTTAGCGGGACTGCTCCAGTCACCCGCTTTGTATGATCCTTATCTCTATCCCCAGGCAGCCTTGATGCGCCGTAGCACCGCCTTGCGCCTGATGTACGAGAAAGGCCTCATCTCGCGCACCGCCTACGACGTCGCCAATCTACAACCGCTCGACCTGGCGGATCGAGAGATTGTGATGGATGCGCCGCACTTTGTGGTGGCTGTGCGCGAAGAGCTTGAGCGGCTGTATGGAGCCGAGATGCTCTATAAGGGGGGCCTGCAAGTCTACACGACGCTCGACCTGGAGCAGCAGTACCTTGCAGAGCAGGTGGCGCGTGAGCGGATCGCGAGCCTCAGGGAGCGGGGGGCCAGCAACACGGCTCTGATGGCGCTCGACCCACACAATGGCGATGTGCTGGCCTTGGTGGGCAGCGTGGACTTTGACGACGCGACGATCGGCGGACAGGTGGACGTGACGCGCCGACTGCGCCAGCCGGGCTCGACCATCAAGCCCCTGACCTACTTGGCGGCGCTGGAGCGGGGCTGGACCCCGAGCACACTTCTGATGGATGTGGCGCAGGACTTTCCGGATGGGGCCAATCCACCCTATCGGCCGCACAATCATGATGGCGAGGAGTGGGGTCCCATCTCTCTGCGCACGGCGTTGGCTTGCTCGCGCAACATTCCGGCCGTATCCACCCTCTACCAGATCGGGCTGCCGGCCCTGATCGAGATGGGTCAGCGGTTGGGAATCGCCTCGCTGAACCGCCCCGACTATGGGCTTTCGCTGACCCTGGGTGGCGGTGATATCACTCTCTGGGAACTGACAGCTGCCTATGGTGCTTTGGCCAACGGTGGGTTGCGAGTTGTGCCGCGCACCATCCTGTATATCGAGGACCAAAGCGGCCATATGTTGCAGGCTGAACAGGATCCGCAGGCTCCTCGGGTTTTGGATGCGCGCCATGCCTATCTCATCACCGACATCCTGGCGGATCGCGATGCGCGGCGGCGCGCCTTTGGCGCGCAGAGCGCTCTGGAGCTCTCATTTCCGGCGGCCGTCAAGACCGGCACCACCAATGACTACCGAGACAGCTGGACCGTGGGCTATACCCCCGATCTGGTGGTGGGCGTCTGGGTGGGCAACAACGACAACACTCCCATGGACCGACTCTCGGGCTCAGGAGGGGCTGCCACAATCTGGCATGATTTCATGGAGCGGGCCCTCGGGGCGGCCACGCCCGCGCTGTTTGAGCGCCCTGAGGGCATCATAGAGGTGCTGGTATGCCCCATCTCCGGCGGGGCACACACGGTCTATTGCCCTCCCGCGCAACAAGAGCTATTCCTGGTGGATGCGCCGCCCCCGCCTTGTACGCTTCATCGGCGTGTGGCGATCTGCGAGGTCTCGGGGCAATTGGCCACCGAATACTGCCCGAGCCAGCACGTGCATGAGCATGCCGTGGAGGACTATGGTGAGTCCTGGGATGCGTGGGCCAAAAGCCAGGGCATCGTCACGCCGCCGAGGGAAACGTGCCAGCTCCACTCCTTCCCCGTCGACGTGACGATCAACGCCTCATCGGATCGGGTTAGCGGCATTCTCGATCTCTATGGATCGACTATGATCGGCGATTTTGCGTACTATTGGATCGAGTGGGGCGAGGGGCACGAGCCCGATCGGTGGCGGGCCATCACGTCGCGGGTCTCGTCACCGGTGGATGGTGGTGTGCTGGCGCGCTGGGATACGCGCAGCGTGTCAGATGGCCGCTACACCCTGCGCTTGAGGGTCCATGATCATCATGATGGGGCCTACGAGGCCAGGCTGACGGTGGATGTGGCCAATCCACGCCCATCCGCGAGCTACACCGCCATCCCAAGCCCCAGCGTGACGGGCACTCACACGCTCACGCCTTGGCCCACGAGCACCATTGTGGTCTGGTACACGCCCACGCCTTCCCCAACGCGGACGCTCTGGCAATCGCCTGTGCCTTCGCTGGCCGCATCCCCAACTCTCCAGGCAACCGTGCCGACGCTCGTCCCATCTCTGACGCTCACCCCGACGCCCACAGACACGAGCCGGCCCTCGGTCACCCCTGAGCCGTCTGCCACTCTGAGCCCAACCCTCGAACTGACGCCCTGGGCGAGTCCAGAGCCCACACAGGCTGTCGCCCCGACGCGAACACCTCCACCCCTTCCGGGCCTTCCGCGGACTGGGCCGGGCAGGAACTATCCAGCACCAAGCAAAACGCCAGAGAGCTAGTGTTTGCTCTCTGGCATATCTGAGACGTGAGCGGGCCCAGGCTTGGTGGCCACGCCCAGGCCAAGATGGGGCCTAGCCGCATGACTGTGGACAGCGAAATGTGCCAAGGTATCTCTAGTTTTGGGCTAGGGTAGATAGTTAAGAGGATTGCGTCTGGCTTCCCCCTGGATCACCTCGAAATGGAGATGCGGACCCGTGGAATTCCCCGTGCTGCCACACTTGCCGATCATCTCGCCCTTGGCCACCGACTGCCCTACCTCCACATAGTATGTGCTCAGGTGGGCATAGAGGGTCTGGTAGCCGTTGCCATGGTCGATGACCACCATGCGACCATAGCCTACATCGCTCCGCTGGACCAAAACCACATAGCCCGAATCAGAGGCGGAGACAGGGAGACCTGCGTTGCCAGCGATGTCGATAGCGCGATGCCCCTGCCAATAACGCTGGCTGATGTAGCCGCTCATGGGCCAGACGAGCTGGCCCGATCCCCTCTGGGCGTCCTTGGGAATCTCTCCTGAGTAGGCAAGAACCTGGCGCGAGACGTACGGCTTGGTGCCACCGGGAATGATGAGTTTCTGCCCGACCTGCAAAGTGAAAGGAGCAGACAGATCATTTCCCGGATAATCTGTGATGGACTCTGGTTTGACCTTGTAGGTCTTGGCGATGCTCTCGACATCCTCCCCCGAGGCCACGGTATGGTAGGCGCCGTCGATGGGCAGGATGACCAGTTCCTGGCCGAGACTCAAAAAGTCGGGATTATCCTCAAGTCTGGGGTTGGCCCAGAGCAAGCTGTTGCCCTCGAGATTGAACTTTTCGGCAATGCCCAACACGGTGTCGCCCTCGCTGACGGTGTACATCGTGATTGAGGTGCGAAGCGCCTGCTGAGGTTGAGTCTCTGGGAGAGGGGAGCGATCTCGGTTGGCGTGCAGGGTAAAGGGCACGGCTGCGTGCCGGAGAAAGCGCGTGGAGTTGGTCCGCGCAGCCACAACTCCTACAGGCTCCTGGGAGTATACATTTCCAACAGGAGGCGGCTTTTCCTGCCACAGTTGCAGACTTGGGATAGGCAGGTCCGCTGGCACAAAGGGCCAGGTCACAAGGGCCAAAAGAGCGAAGAGAATGACGTGCCCCATGTGGCGCGACACGCCAGGGAAGTCGTGCCAGGCGCGCACAACGGCAGGCATCACACTGAAGAGGGTCGATCGTTTGTCTCCCGAGCCTGCCTCCGAGATCAAAGAGTCGCCATGCGCGGACTCGGAGGTCATGCCAGACTCTAGGGCAACAGGCATTTGCTGGGCATCCTTGATTGATGTTGCCGGGAACGTGGCAAGTCGAGCCTGTCCTCTTCGGGCGACTAGATATCCTTAGTCAGTGTCGCCAAGAACTCTACGTTCGAACTCGTCCTCTTGAGGCGATCCAACACGGGCTCTACCGCCTCGATCCCACCTATTGTATCAATCATTCGCCGCAATGTCCACACGCGGCTCAGGACATTCGGTTTCAGGAGCAATTCCTCGCGGCGGGTTCCCGAGCGCTGGATGTCGATCGCCGGAAAGATGCGCCGTTCGGCCAGGCGCCGGGCGAGGTGCAGTTCCATGTTGCCGGTGCCTTTGAACTCCTCATAGATAATATCATCCATGCGGCTGCCCGTGTCAACCAGGCAGGTGGCGATAATCGTCAGGCTGCCGGCCTCCTCGAGCTTGCGGGCGGCGCCATAGATGCGCTTGGGCGGTTGCACCGCGGCCGGGTCGATGCCACCCGAAAGAGTACGCCCGCTCGGCGGCACGATCAAGTTGTAAGCGCGTGATAGCCTGGTGATGCTGTCTAGCAGGATGACCACGTCGCGCCCGACCTCAACCAGACGCTTGGCGCGCTCCAAGGCCATCTCCGCGACGCGCACATGGTTCTGAACCGGCTCGTCAAAGGTCGAACTGACGACCTCGGCCTCGACAGAGCGATCCATATCCGTGACTTCCTCAGGCCGCTCGCCAATCAGAGCGACCATCAGGTGCACGTCATTATAGTTTGCGGTGATGCCATTGGCAATCTGCTTCAAAATGGTGGTTTTGCCGGCCTTGGGCGGCGAGACAATCAAACCACGCTGACCACGGCCGATGGGCGACAGCATATCGATCAGTCGGGTCGCGAACACGTCCGGTGTCGTCTCAAGCATCAGGTGCTCATACGGGAAGATGGGCGTCATGCGCTCAAAGATGGGGCGATTCTTGGCTTGCTCGGGGTCGAGGCCATTGATCGCCTCAACGCGCAGTAGACTGTAGTACTTTTCCGATTCTTTGGCTGGGCGCACCTGCCCAATCACCATATCACCCGTTCGCAAGCTAAAGCGACGAATCTGAGACTGCGAGACATACACGTCCTCAGGGCCAGGCAACAAGTGATCGCTGCGCAGAAAGCCGATGCCATCCTGCACGATCTGCAGCACGCCTCCCCCAAATAGCAGACCACGTTCCTCGGCTTTGGATCGCAAGAGGCGGAAGATAAGGTCCTGCTTCTTGAGGCGGCTATAGCCCACGATGTCACGCGTGCGAGCCAGATCGCGCAGCTCGCTGAGGGTCATTGTCTCAAGCTCAACGATATTCACTTCTCACTCTCTCCATCGCGCACCTAGTCTGCGCGGCACAAAGTGGGGGACAAGTGACCCGGCTGAGGTGAGCTGGGTCGTGCACATTCCTTGGCATTGCACGTGTTGTGGATGCATGATCTGATCGTCATTCAGGGGCCCGGATTCATGTCTCGGCGCGCATACGGCTCGACCGCCGTTTCCACTTGGCAGGCAAGTCGCTACAGCTTTCGATGGCGCAGACGGCCAGGATGTACGCAAAGGCCAACCACCCGCGCGTTTCGCCGCAACGCAGCAGGAATCGACGCCAGAAGTCTGGATAGTGAATCGGGGAGATGTTCCACAAAGAAGATCTCACAAGAGCGCTGAGCCACGCAGACACAAACGCTTCTGTGTTGAGATGAAACATACGAGTCCCTGGGCTAACCAAGGCCACCTACAGTATAACACCACTCTAGAGCCATGTCAAATGCCAGACCGAGGTCTTCGAAAGACCAGCTAGGGTCGCAGGGTCGCTTCCGATCTGGAGGACGGATGGGGGGGCGACCGGTATGCGCACAAAAGGCCAGTCGCTAACAGGCTTCAGACGCCAAGCCGTCCCAGGCGATTGACACACGTCTGGTTGGCACCTATACTCGTCGCATTCTGAGGCCGGGGCGTCAGAGATCATCTGAGCACCAAGGTGCCACGCTATACCAATTGGGGAGGGCCCATGTTCGGAAGTCACATCATGGTCATCGAGGATGGGAGCATCACCTCAACGCCTGGGTTCCAGGCGGCCGGGGTGGCCTGTGGGATCAAGCCCAACGGCAAGCCGGATGTCGCCATGATCTACTCACAGAGGGCCTGCGTGGCGGCAGCGCTGTTCACTACCAATGCCTTCAAAGCGGCGCCCGTGCTGTATGACCAGGACATCCTGACTCGAAACTCTTCAGGACTGCACGCCGTGCTGATCAACAGTGGCTGCGCGAATGCCTGCACTGGCCAGCGCGGCCTGGCTGACGCTGCACAGACCGCTGCGGCAGTCGCGGAGCTGTTGAGGACTGGCCCCGACGCCGTGATGGTGATGTCTACGGGTGTGATCGGGGCGCATCTGCCCATGGATAAGCTGCTGGCAGGCGTACACTCGGCCGCTCGCGAGCTATCGGATGACGTGGAGGCCGGCCACGTGGCAGCTAGAGCGATCATGACGACGGATACCCGTCCCAAAGAGCAGACCGTGCGCGTCGGCATAGACGGGCAAGAGATCACCATCGCTGGCATGGTCAAAGGTGCGGGCATGATCCACCCCAATATGGCCACCCTGCTTTGCGCGATCACGAGCGATGTGCGTATCACGCCCCGGCTGGCGCAAGCGGCGCTGCGCGAGGCAGCGGATCAAAGCTTTCACCTCATGACTATCGATGGCGACACCAGCACCAATGACACGCTGCTCTTGATGGCCAACGGGCTCGCTGAGATGCAGATGATCGACTCGGAGGGTAGCCCAGCCTACCGAGCCTTCAAAGAGGGCCTGACGTTGGTGGCCCAGGAGTTGGCCAAGGCCGTGGCTCGCGACGGAGAGGGCGCCACCCGCTTTATCGAGATCCACGTGCAGGGCGCCCGCGACAAGGCCGAGGCCAAGCAGGTGGGCATGTCGGTGGCCCGCTCATCTTTGGTCAAGACGGCCATCTATGGACAGGATGCCAACTGGGGGCGCATCATATGCGCTGTGGGGTATAGCGGCGTGGAGATCGTCCCAGAAAAGGTACGGGTGTGGCTGGGCGATCTCGAGTTGGTGCGCGATGGTGCCCCTTATGACGTGGATGAGGAACGCGCTAGCGAGATTCTTGCCCAGCCTGATGTTCCGATTCGGGTGGATCTGGCCCAGGGAAACGCCGAGGTTACGGTGTGGACGTGTGATCTGACGCACGACTATGTGTCTGTGAATGCTCACTATCGAACCTGACGCGCTCGTCGAGCAGCCGCTGTGCGTCTCTCAGCCGAGTTTGCGGTTCAGCGAAGCATACGCAGCGCGAGCTCGGCATAGACCCGAGCCGCTGCCGACAGATCGCTCAGCTTGATCTGTTCGTCCACGGTGTGGGCATAGCGCTCTTCACCGGGGCCAAACCCGATTGTAGGGATGCCGGCGACACCGGCCGTATAGACACCGTCGGTCGAGAAATCCCACTTGCCCAAATGAGGTACATAGCCCAAGACGTCGTCAATCACCTGAGCGAGTTCCACTGTCAGCGGATCGTCCGGCGGGGTCACCCAGTGGGGGTACGACTGGCGAACGTCGCTCCGATGGCCTGTGTAGCTCACCGCATCATGGACCGTGACCTGGACGCTGGCGTTCACGCCTTCCCGCGTGAGGATGCGGCGGATCTCCGCCAGAGCCCTGGCCTCAGTCTCCCCCACGGTTAGGCGTCGGTCCACATGGAGGATACAGCTATCGGGCACCACGTTGCGGCTCGCGGCCACGCTTTTTATACTGGTGACCGCGACGCTGCCCTTGCCGAGAAATGCATCGTGATTGAGTTGGGGAGCCAGAAGTTCGATGCCCACGATGAGGCGCGCTGTCTCATAGATGGCATTGACGCCTCGCTCTGGACGCGAGGCATGGCTGGCGCGGCCTTGCACGGTGATGGCAAGTTCGACCCGTCCGCGCTGGCCTAGCGCGATCTGCAGATTGGTGGCCTCTCCGATCACAACCCACGTGGGGTGGATGCCCTCCTCTTCGATGATGTGGCCGATGGCCAAGCCTTCGCACGGCTCCTCCTGCACGACACAGGCCAGGTAGAGCATCCCATGTAGAGTGGCTCGGGCATCGACGAGAGCCTTGCCGGCGTACAGCATGGCAGCCAGAGCGCCCTTCATATCGCATGCGCCGCGACCATACAAGATGCCTGCCTCGATTTGGCCTCCAAAGGGCTCGCGTTTCCAGAGTTGGGCCTCGCCTACCCCCACCGTGTCCATGTGAGCGTCATAGAGCAGGACAGGCCCATCTCCCGAGCCAATCCGCCCGAGGCAATTGCCCATGCGGTCGATGCGCACCTCGTCAAAACCTGCCCTCCTCATCTCCTGGGCCACCAAGGCCGCAACCTGGCCTTCGGCAGACGATAGGCTAGGTGTGCGCACAAGGCGCTGCGCAAAAGCATCGAGCGCGGCCTGATCCACTGATAGAAGGGATGATGTCATGGTCCAGCTCACGATTCAGAGATCATCATGCCTGCAGGCGGCCAAGCGTGACGAAGGCACTCAGTAGGCGCCAGAACCCAACAAGACCGTTGGGATCGTCTTCAAAAGTATACGCAGATCGAGAATCGGTGACCAATTCTCGATGTAGTAGATGTCCAGCAGTACCATTTCATCAAAGGTCAAGTCACTCCGCCCGCTCACCTGCCAGAGGCCAGAGATACCCGGGGGGACCTCCAGACGACGACGATGCCAGGGCTCATACCGGGCCACCTCAGAGGGCAGCCCGGGCCGCGGCCCGATCAGGCTCATCTCGCCTCTGAGGACATTCCAGAACTGCGGCAGTTCATCCAAACCACGGCGGATGATCTGGCCGACGCGAGTCGTCCGAGGGTCCTCACGCATCTTGAAAAGCGGGCCGCTGGCCTCGTTGCGCTCGCTCAGGGTCGCGGCCTGCGCCTCCGCATCGACACACATCGTGCGGAATTTGTAGCAGGTAAAGCTGCGCCCCATGCGCCCCACACGCACCTGCCGAAAGATCACGGGACCTTCTGAGTCCAGTTTGATCGCCACGGCGATGATCGCCATCAGCGGCGCGAGCAGGATCAGCCCAGCCACAGAGAACGTCACATCCATGGCGCGCTTGAGCACAACTTGCCAGTCGCGCAATGCTGGCTCGCCCACCCCAATGATCGGGATGCCGTCCAGGTTCTCGACCACCATTTTGGTAGAGGCAATCCGAAAGAGATCGGGCACGATGCGCACGCGTGTGTTCTGGCGATCGCATTCGTCCGCAATCTGGGCAATCCTTTGATGCGCGCGTCCAGGCAGCGCGATGATCAGCTCATCGATGGCGTGGGTCTCCACAAGGCGACAGGCATCGGCTGTTGTGCCCAAGCCGGGGAATCGCCCGATCTCGCCATACGCCTTGGCCGGGTCGTCGTCCACATAGCCCACAATCTTGTAGCCTAACTCGGGCCGCGCTACCACCGAGCGCATGATCGAGCGCGCCACCTCGCCCGCTCCGACAATGAGCACCCGGATGACGCCAATCCCCTGCCGATACCGGCGACGGCGCAACATCAATTCGACCGTCCGGCTGAGCCCTATGAGCAGAAGTGTGACCACGCCGGTGTACCCAAAGATCAGGCGCGAATAGTAGCTCGGCGTGGCTAGGAAGACGAGCACGATGATGACGGCGAGGCCCCCCAAAGTGCCGCGGAAAGCGATGTAGAGCTCATCGAAAAGCGAGCGGCTGTGATCGGAATGGTATGCGCCCTCAACCCAATACATGATAATAATGAGACCGGTAACAGCTCCCATAGAGGGGATATATACGCTAAAGGGCACCGCATATTCAGGCTCGACCTGGCGAATCCATTGTAGCTCATAACGTATCCAATAGGAGATCGCAAAAGCCGCCAGCACCAGGAGCGCATCGGTGAGGGGCTTGAGGTAGCTCCAGATGCGCCCCCTTGTTCTAGACATCGCACTCATCGGAATCTCCCAAGATACGGTGGTACAGATGGGCGGTCTGCACCGCTGTTCGGCGCCATGAGAAGCGCCTGGCCTGTTCTAGCCCAGCCTGTCTCAGTTTATGACGGCGATTGGAATCGCGCAAGAGAGCCAGCATGGCACTGGCGAGGTCGGCCGGGTCGTACGGATCGATATAGAGTCCAGCGTCGCCTACGACCTCGGGCAGAGATGAGGTCTTGGTGACCACGACAGGTGTGCCGCACGCCATAGCTTCGAGGGGGGGCAAACCAAAGCCTTCGTATAGAGAGGGATAGACAAAGAGATCCGCCGCACTATACCAGAGTGGCTTGTCGTTCTCGGGCACAAAGCCGGGAAAGATCACCCGATCGCCTAGACCCAGGCGCGCCACGGCCTCAAAGATAGTGGCATAATACCAGCCTTTGCCACCGGCTATCACGAGTTTGTGCTCGATCGCCCCTTGGTGTGCGAGCGAGGCATAGGCCTCGAGTAGGAGCTCGAGATTCTTGCGAGGCTCCAGAGTTGAGAGCGACAGGACAAAGTGCTCAGGCAGCTGGTGGCGTCGACGAAGCTCGGCGATGGCCTCCCCTCGCACAGGCTGCATCTCAGCGCCCACCCCGTTAGGAATGACCGTGATCCGGTCTGGCGCAATGTCCATCCATTGCACGATATCATCGCACGTGCTCTGCGAAACGGCGATGACCGCGGCCGCACGCTGCAACGTGGCTCGGGTGAGCCTCTCCTGGTAGAGGCGCCTGGCCGGTTTGAACAGATGCGGGAAGTGACAGAAGCTGAGATCATGCACCGTGACGATCAGAGGGCAGGGGGCCATGAGTGGGCCGATGTTCACCGGTGCGTGCAGAAGATCGAGGCCCTGTCGGCGAGCAGCCCAAGGCTGGACCAACTGCTCCCAGAGGATGCGTGCAGGAGGTGATCCGGTGGGCCAGGGAGATCGCAAGGTGCGCCAGCCAGGGCATTCGGGCAGATACGGGCCAAGAAACGCGCAGTACGAGATCGTCGCATCAACGAGAGGCAATTCAGCCAACAAGCTATGAACATAGCGACTGACCCCAGCGCTACGGTAGCTCCTGTCGGCGGAGAGCAGATGGGCGTTCAGGCCTACTGTCCACATGCGATGCCTCGCGCTGTACGCTGATCGGATGTGTGGCGCTGCGCCCGGCGCTAGGCGCAGAGCTCACGATAGAACGCCACCGTTCGGGCCGCGATCTGACTCTGCGTATACTGGGTCAGCACGCGCTCGCGGCCTTGGCGCGCCAGCGCTCTCCTGTGAGCCTCATCATCGCGTAGCGCAACCAGGTGTGCGCGAAGCGCCTCCGCATCCCCTTCGGGGAAGATCAGACCCGCATTGCCGATCACATTCGGAATCTCACCCGACGTGGAGCCAACCACCGCCACCTCGCAAGCCATGGCTTCGATGAGGACGCGCCCGAATTGCTCTTTCCAGTTCGAGCGCGTGAGCGAAGGGAGTACGAGCACATCCATCTGGTTGAGACAGCGCGGCATCTCGAGCGTGCTCACGTGGCCAGTGAATCGTAGCCGAGCGAAAAGGCCGAGCCTGGCAAAGCGCTGTTGGAGATCCTTTGCCAGTGGACCCGTGCCACAGAGCATCAGGCGCCACTCCCCGTCCAGGCCGGCCATAGCGTCGGCCAGCACATGCAGCCCCTTCTGGGCAACAAGACGCCCTGCGTATCCCACGGTAAAGGGCCGCTCACTGCTCCCAGCCTCCAGGGGCCGAAAGAGATTCGGGTCCACACCGAACTGGGGAATGATCCGCACAGGGCCTTGGAAGGCCTTGTCGCGGAGCACGCCCATAGCATCTTGATTGCCGGCGATGGCCGCATCCACATGCCGATAGACATCACGCTCCATGAGTCGAAAGGGCAGCGGGTAGCGACGCAGCAAATTCTGCCACGTGTAGAATAGCACCTTGGCTCCCTGTTGGCGAGATTGCCGCACCGCCAACCAGGTGGCCAGGTTGTAAGGCTCCTCATCCACATGGCAGAGGTCGGGACGAGTCTGGCGCAGGATCTCAGGCAGGGTCGGGTAGAAATGGGTGTGAAAGCTGCCGTTTAGGGCCATCGGCGCCACGACAAGCTCATAGCCGCGCGTGTGGGCATGTTCCAAGACGTGACGGCGACCCGAATCACGCCAGTAGGGTGGCACAACCACATGAAGCTGGAGATCGCGGTGGAGTGCCATGTACTCAAACTTGCTTTGGTAGGCCGCTACGACGCCGGCCTTTGAGATGAGCGTAACGCGCAAGACCCCTCCCTTTGCGCTGTTCGCCTTCCCAGACGCGGATCATTCTAGCGCACACGAGCGATAGGGCAAATCCAAGCCAGGGATGCTTTGACAGAGGAGGGGACGCGGTTTATGATCAGGCCGTGTGGGGCGGTGGCGGAATGGCAGACGCTGCGGACTTAAAATCCGCTGGGGTAACCCCCGTATGGGTTCGACTCCCATCCGCCCTAC
>JAFGLK010000164.1 GCA_016928125.1 Anaerolineae bacterium | reverse complement strand
GCGTCAAACGCCATACGCTGCGAGTTGCAGGTCAGGTACAGCTCTCCTATACTTCCCAGTCGATACGACAAAGTGAGGAGGCCAACGATGCGATTCTCGCGGATGTTCGCACGTACGCTGCGCGAGGCGCCCGCCGAGGCTGAGCTGGTCAGCCACCAGCTCTCGGTGCGTGCCGGGCTGGTGCGGCAGATGGCGGCCGGCATCTACAGCTATCTGCCCCTCGGCAAGCGCGTGCTGAACAGAATCGCCGCCATCGTGCGCGACGAGATGGAGGCCATCGAGGGTCAAGAGATCCTTATGCCCGTTGTACAACCGGCCCAGCTATGGCGAACGACCGGGCGGTACGAAGCCCCATCGCCTGGCCCTGCCCTGGTGCGCTTTGAGGATCGCAGCGGGCATGAAATGGTCCTGGCCATGACGCACGAGGAGGCGGTCACAGACCTCGCCCGCCAAGAGATCCGCTCCTATCGCCAGCTTCCTCAGTTGGTCTACCACATCCAGACCAAGTTTCGCGATGAGCCGCGGGCTCGTGGCGGGCTGATGCGCGTGCGCGAGTTTGTCATGAAAGACGCCTACAGCTTTCATGCCGATGAGGACAGCCTGGATGCGACCTATGCCCAGGTCTACCGGGCCTATCTGAACATCGCCTCGCGCTGTGGATTGAACGTGCTTCCGGTGCAGGCCGCAGCCGGCATGATGGGTGGCTCGGACTCGCACGAGTTCGTCTTTCTGCACGATGCGGGCGAGGACACGGTGATGCTCTGCCCACAGTGTGGCTATGCGGCCAACCTGGAGGCCGCGCGGCTTGAGAAGACAGCAGCGCCGATGACGCCGGCAGCGCCCCTGGAGCAAATCGCCACGCCGGGCGTGACCACCATCGCCGCCCTGGCCGCGTACCTGGGCATTCAGACGCGCCAGACGCTGAAAGCGGTATTCTACGCGACCGATGCCGATGAGCTGGTGTTTGCGGTCATCCGGGGAGATCTGGAGGTGAATGAGGCCAAGCTCAGCAGCGCAGTGGGAAACCTGGCTCTGGCGCCAGCCACAGCCGAGCTGCTGGAGCGGGCGGGGATCGTGGCGGGGTATGCTTCACCGATCGGAATCAGGGATGTGCGGATCGTCGCCGACGATTCGATCCTGACGGGCAACAACTGGGTGGCCGGAGCCAACGAGGCGGGATTTCACTATCTCAACGTGAACTACCCGCGCGATCTCCAGGTGGACACAGTCACCGATCTGGCCCTGGCCCGGGAAGGCGACCTGTGTGTCCGCTGTGGCGGCTCTCTGCAAGCGCGTCGGGGCATCGAGGTGGGCCATATCTTCAAGCTGGGCAGCAGGTACAGCGAAGCGATGGGGGCCTCCTACCTCGACGCCGATGGGATCGCGCATCCGCCTCTGATGGGCTGTTACGGCATCGGCCTCGGTCGCTTGCTGGCCTGCATCATCGAGGCGCATCACGACAACGCGGGCATCGTGTGGCCGGTGAGCGTGGCGCCGTGCCAGGTGCATCTGGTCGCCCTGGGCGGGCGCGACGCAAGTGTCGATGCAGCGGCTGAGGCGCTCTATGAGGAGCTAGGCCTGGCTGGCTGGGAGGTATTGTACGATGATCGACCGGAACGCGCAGGCGTCAAGTTCAACGATGCCGACCTGATCGGCGTGCCGGTGCGGCTCACCGTGAGCAACCGTACCATCGAACAGAATGGTGTAGAGCTGCTTGTCCGCGGAGAACAACAACGCCAGCTCGTCCCCAGAGAGGTGCTCCATAACACTCTGGCCGAGATATTGGGGAAACCGACATGACGTGAAGAAACCAGGCCAACCAGATTTGCCTCTTGCGGCTGATGGTGATATACTATGGCTAAAGACTCGACCTAGGAAAAGTGGGCGGCTTTCTCCCACTTTTCTTGTTGTAGCGGGCGTGTCCCCTACAAGGAGGTTGGCCACCCGTATGAAAAGCGAGTTTGAGATCGCGATAACTCAGCTAAGCGCCGATCGCAACCTGGCGCCCGAAGTCATCCTCGAGGCGATCGAGCTTGCCTTGGTCTCGGCCTACAAACGCACCTATGGCACGAACCAGAACGTGCGCGTGACCATCGATCCACATACCGGTCAGGCGCAGGTTTTTGTGTCCAAGGAGGTCGTAGAGCAGGCCGAGGATGAGCACAATGAGATCTCATTGAACACGGCGCGAGCTCTCAAACCCGATGCCGTCCTGGGCGAACTCGTCGAAGTGGAGATCAAGCCGCGCGATTTTGGACGCATCGCCGCTCAGACCGCCAAGCAGGTCATCACCCAACGCATCCGAGAGGCAGAGCGCGACTCGGTCTATCTCGAGTATGCCGAGCGCGAGGGCGAGATTGTGACGGGCATCGTGCGCAACGTCGACTCTCGATCGCATAATGTGATTCTGAGCTTGGGCAAGGCCGAGGCTCTGCTGGCGCGCAATGAACAGATTCCGGGCGAGCGCTATCGCTTCAACCAGCGGCTGCGGGTCTATATCGTGAGTGTTGAGCGATCAGGTCAAGGGCCACAGATTCTGGTTTCGCGCTCGCATCCCGAGCTGCTACGGCGCCTGCTCGAGCTCGAGGTCCCCGAGATCTACAATGGCACCGTCGAGGTCAAGGGCATTGCACGAGAGCCCGGCGCCCGGTCCAAGGTCGCCGTGGCTGCATTGCAGGCGGGCGTAGATCCGGTAGGGTCTTGCGTGGGCATGCGCGGCGTGCGCATCCAGAACATCGTCAATGAGCTGAATGGCGAGAAGATCGACGTGGTCGAGTGGGCATCGGACCTGGAGACCTTTATCGCCAACGCCTTGAGCCCGGCCAGGGTGGTATCTGTGTATCTGGATCCCCAAGAGGGCACGGCCAATGTGGTGGTGCCGGATCGCTCCCTTTCGCTGGCGATCGGCAAGGAGGGCCAGAACGCCCGTCTGGCCGCCAAGCTGACTGGCTGGCGCATCGATATCAAGAACGAAACCGAGGCGGCTGAGCAGGCCGAGATTATGGCGGCCAAGCTGGCCGAGGCCGCGCAGCGAGCTGCGGAGATGGAAGAAGCGCGCCGGGCAGCGGCCGCGCTCCTGGCGGAGGCAGAAGCTTCGCTGGCAGCTGAAGAGGAAGAGGCCGTGGCCGCGGCTGAGATGGAGCAGGCGCTGAGCGAGGAAGAGGCCATCGCGCGTGACGTGCTGGGCGCCCTGGCCGAACCCGAGACCGAGGTCGCGCCATCCGCAGAGCCCTCGCAAGCGATCAGCGAGGAGCCAGAGGCCGAGACTGAGCCAGAGCCGGAGGCGATTCCCATCGCGGCGAAAGAGCCCGAATTGGAGCCTGAGCCGGTTCTGTCAGAGGCCGAAGAGCCATTCCTTGAGTGGGACGAGGAGGCGCTGGAGCTAGAGGAGCAGGCCCTCGAAGAGCAGACCTCAATCGAGGCCGAGGAAGAGACCACAGAGCCAGAGGCCGAGGAACCGGAGCCCGAGTTGGAGGCGGAGTTCGAAGAGGAAATCGAGGAAGAACCCGAGGAAGGGGAACAGCCCTCGCAAGGTCGCAAGCGACGGCGGCGCGATCGCCGGCTTGAGTACGATGAGCGTCTTGGGCGGGTTGTGGCACGCAAGCGCCACAAGCGCAGCGGCCGTCGCGAGTGGGGTGAGGACTGGGAAGACAACGACGACTGACATTGACAGAGCAGAGATCGAGTCATTCTATGGCCAAGAAGCGGGTGCGCACAAGACACCAACCGCAGAGAACGTGCATTAGCTGTCGGCGGACCGATAGCAAACGTGAGCTTGTGCGCATCGTGCGTCGGCCAGATGGAGAGATCGCCATTGATCCGCGCGGCAAGATGTCGGGCCGAGGCGCCTATCTATGCGCAACGCGGAACTGCTGGTTCGCTGCCCTTGAGCAGAGACGTCTGGGCCCAGCTCTCCGCACGACGCTGACCGACGAACAGTATGCTCAGCTCGAGGCTTTTGCCGCGCAGCTTCCTGACGCGGACAGCGAGGATGCACCAGCCGCAGACCATGTGGAGACAGAGGAGTCGTTGTCGACCTCAAGTCATAGGGCAACTGGCGAATTCGATCAATGGCCGTGAACTATCTGAACGCAAGCAACTGGGGGAGCAACAACCGATGGCTACGCAGTGAGTGATTCGCCCTTCTCGCATCCCCTGCGTTCCCTCTTCAAGTCCCCCCATTGACCGCCGACGCGGTCGCTCGCGACGAGAATCCGTTTCATTGCTCATAGTCGCGCCCCAGTCGTAACCACAACGCCGGGGCTAGCGCTTGACGCGTGCCAGAGTGGCTATGTTGCAGAGCGCCGCGATTTCGCGGCGACACGGTGAGCCACATGGCCGTTCTCGCTTCAAATGGAGGGAAACCTATGGTTGATCAATCATATCTTCATCGCAAGAGTGGGGCCAGCGGCCGCGATCCCCGTGCTCAGAGTGCGCCGGGCAAGCCGGCCTCTTCGATACGCGAGCCGGGCCGGTTAGCGACAGGCAAGAGCATGAGAGGCCGCTCCGATCGTTCCTCATCCCGTTCTCGCCCACAGCGGCGAGAGGACAGCGGTCGCAGTTCCGCCCCAGCATCGCCGCAGGTCCGACGCGGCAGCAAGGCGGAAGCGCCCAAGGAGATCGAGATTCCAGGAGCCATCACGGTTCGCGATCTAGCTGAGCTCATGGGCTGCAGCCCTATCGACTTGATCAAAGAGCTCATGAACGCCGGTGTGATGGCGAACATCAACCAGCAGCTCGATCACGATACAGCCGTCATCGTTGCCGAAGAGATGGGCTACACCGTGGTCGAGCCCAAGGCGCCCGAGCCTGTGGTCTCGGCCGAAGAGCCGGAAGTGGGCTTGCCGCCAGTGCACAGACGAGAGTACACCGAGGAGGAGCAGCAGCAACTCCGCGAACGGCCACCGGTGGTCACCATACTGGGGCATGTGGACCACGGCAAGACCTCGCTGCTGGACAAGATCCGCGAGACAAACGTACAGGCCGGCGAGGCTGGCGGTATCACGCAGCACATCGGCGCCTACCAGGTGTTGGTTAACGACAGGGCGATTACCTTCTTGGACACGCCGGGCCACGAAGCCTTCACCGCCATGCGCGCCCGTGGCGCCAGCCTCACGGATATCGCCGTGCTCGTGGTGGCAGCCGATGATGGGGTCCAGCCTCAGACGCGCGAGGCGATCAGCCATGCCCGCGCCGCCCGGGTGCCGATCATTGTGGCCATCAACAAAATGGATCTGGCCACGGCCAATCCCGACCGGGTCAAGCAGCAACTGTCAGATCTCGGCCTGGTACCCGAAGATTGGGGTGGAGACACCATCTGTGTACCCGTGTCGGCCAGGACGGAGCAGGGCATCGGGGATCTGCTCGACATGATCCTGTTGGTGGCCGAGATGGCCAACATTCAGGCCCTGACGCGTCCGCCAGCCGAAGGCGCTGTCGTCGAAGGTCGTCTAGACCGCTCTCGAGGGCCGACGGCCACGTTGCTCGTTCAGGAGGGCACGCTGAGAGATGGCGACACGCTACTGGTGGGCACCACCTACGGCAGAATCAGGGCCATGTTTGACTATCAGGGGAACCCCATCAAGCGCGCGAGACCCTCGACGCCGGTCGTGGTGATGGGACTGCGGAACGTACCCGAAGCCGGCGATACGTTCGTGGTCGTAGAGAGCGAACGTGAGGCGCGCAGCATTGCCGAACAGCGTGAACTGGAGGCACAGGAGCAGACCACGCGTCCTGCCCAGGCGCTCACCCTCGAAGAGGTTTATGCTCAGGTGCAGGCTGGCGCCGTACACTCGCTCAACCTGATTCTCAAAGCGGATGTGCAAGGCAGCCTGGAACCGATCCGCAACTCACTGGAGCAACTCGAGGTTGGCGATATCCGCGTGCATTTTGTGCACGAAGGCGTCGGCAACATCGGCGAGTCAGACGTCATGCTGGCCGTGGCGTCGCAGGCGGTGGTGATCGGGTTTAACGTGAGCGTTGATACTGCAGCACAGCGCCTGGCGGACGCCGAGGGCATTGATGTGCGCACCTACTCCATTATCTACCGCGTGATCGAGGATGTGGAACGCGCCTTGACGGGCATGCTCGAGCCAGTGTACAAAGAGGTGGTTCAGGGCCACGCCATTGTTCGCCAGACGTTCCATATCCGCCGCGTTGGCACCATTGCTGGCTGCCAGGTGAGCGACGGCAAAGTCCTGCGCAGCGCCAAGGTGCGGGTCATCCGTGGCCAGCAGGTGGTGCATGAGGGTCCTCTCAGCTCGCTCAAACGCTTCACGGAGGATGTCACCGAGGTCAACGCAGGGTACGAGTGTGGCCTGGGCGTCGAAGATTTCGAGGACCTGCAAGAAGACGACGTCCTCGAGTTCTACACGATGGAGAGGGAGCGCTAGTCTGAGAACGGGTTCGAGGGTGCGGCGAGATCCAGATGCCCCAGGCGATCTGGCTCATTCAGGATTGCCATCACAGGCACTGGGGGCATCCCTCCTAGAGCACGAAGAGAAGAGTGACATGCCTTATCGAACGGAAAGAGCGGAGGTTTTCATCCTCGAGGAGCTCACCCGGCTGCTGATGCACGACGTGCATGACCCTCGTGTGGCCCCGATCACGGTCACGGATGTGGATCTGACTCGGGATCGACGTATCGCTCGGGTCTATGTGGCGTGCTACTCGGGTGAAGAGGATCTGCGTGCAGGGCTCGCTGGGCTTGAGAGCGCCAAGGGGTTCCTGCGCCACGGGCTGAGCCAGGTGCTGCACTGGCGCTTCACACCCGAGATCGAGTTCCGTGTCGATCGCTCCTGGGAGTATGGCAACAAGATCGAGGCCCTTCTGGAGGCGATTCACGAAGAGGATGATGAGGGGACAGACGAGGGAAGTGAGCCGGTCGATGAGCAGCTTTAGCGAGATGCGGGCGATCCTTGCCGCCATGCGGCGAGCCCTGATCGTCTCACACATCAGCCCGGATGGCGACACCATCGGCTCGGCACTGGCGCTGGCTTGGGCCCTGCGTAGCCGGGGGATCGAGGTGCACCTGGCGTGTGCTGACCCAGTCCCGACCGAGTTGCGCTTCCTGCCGGGCAGTGATGAGTTCGCACCGCGTCTGCCGAGCGACGAGGATGCGATCTTTGTTCTAGATACCAGCGACACGGCGCGCATTGGCGCCATCTATGATCGAGACGCCTTTGACGCGGCGTTGGTGATCAACATCGATCATCACGTCACCAATATCTGCTACGGCGACATCGATCTGGTCTCACCTCAAGCTTCGACGGCCGAGTTGGTGCTGGATCTGGTCACGTTCTGGGGCATTGCCATTGACCAAACCATCGCGTCTTGTTTGCTTACGGGTATCGTCACGGACACGCGTGGTTTTGCCACGAGCAACACCACTGCCCAAACACTCCGAGCTGCGGCGCAGCTCATGGAAGCGGGAGCCGATCTGCACCAGATCGTGGACGCCGTCTTTAACCATCGGACACTGGGCACGCTGCGCCTGTGGGGAGCCGCCTTCTCGCAAGCCAAGCTGCAAGAGGGCATCCTCTGGGTGGAGCTATCTCAGAGCCTCATGCGCTCGCTTGACGCGGAGCCGGCGGACGCCAAGGGTCTGGCGAACTTTCTGAGCACCATAGACGCCGCCGCGATCGTCGTCCTGAGGGAGACAGAGGACGGGGCCGTAGATGTGAGTTTTCGCTCCAAGCCCGCCTTGGATCTCTCCACCGTGGCGATCGCCTTTGGCGGAGGCGGGCACGCGCAAGCGGCAGGCTGCCTGGTCATCGGTTCGCTCGACGAGGTACGGGAGCGGATTCTGGGCCGAATGCGGACGGAGATGGCGTTGCAGGAAGTCGCGCATCCGGAGGCTAGCCCGATCCCCTACTAGGGCCGGAATCGCGCCAAGTGTTTGAGGCCCAAAGGAGAAGGGTCCCAGAGGTGGGTGAACTGATCTCCGGCGTGCTAAACGTGGACAAACCCCAGGGATGGACCTCGCACGACGTCGTAGCGCGTATCAGGCGCATCGCGAACCAACGTCGCGTGGGGCACACAGGCACGCTCGATCCGATGGCCAGGGGTGTGTTGGTGGTATGTCTCGGCAAGGCCACACGCATCGCCGAATATCTGACCAATACGCGCAAATCCTACCGCGCGACCGTCCGCCTTGGCATCGAGACCGACACGTGGGATGCGGAAGGCCAAGTGCTGGCCGAAACGGTGGCGGACGCTGTGACACGCACCACGATCGAGTCGGCCCTAGCGCACTTGCGGGGGCCAATCAAGCAGGTGCCGCCGATGTACTCGGCGCTCAAGCATCGCGGCCGGCCGCTCTACCGGTTGGCCCGGCAGGGCGAGACCATTGCGCGACCAGCGCGCGATGTAGTGATCCATCGACTGGAGATCGTTTCTTGGCAGCACCCCGATCTCGAACTCGTCGTCGAGTGCTCCAAAGGGGCATACATCCGGTCTCTAGCGCATGATCTGGGTCAGACGCTGGGCACGGGTGCGCACCTGTTTGCGCTCGTGCGCACGGCTGTGGGGCCTTTTGTTTTGGAGGATGCGGTCTTCCTGGAGACTCTGGCCGGCGAAGCGCAGGGGGAGCGCTGGGGCGGCCACTTGCTCTCCATGTTCGAGGCCCTAAGCTACCTGCCCCATCTGATCGTGGACGGGGCAACCATCGAGCAGTTGCGACATGGTCAGCCGGTAGCGCTCGAGCCTCCCGAAGAATCCAGCCTGTGCTGTGCCTATGACCGCCAGCACAGATTGATCGCGATACTCGAGCCGGGAATCGAGCATGGCATCTGGCAGCCCCGTAAGGTGTTTGTGAACTGACGAGCGAACCGCGCCAGCCGCTTGAGGGGTCATCGTTAGCATGAAGCGAATCGATGGTTTGGCGGTCATCAAAGACAGTCAGAGTAGCGTCTTGCAGGACGCTTGCACGCGAGGTGTGATCCTGACCATTGGCACCTTTGATGGCGTGCATCGCGGACATCGTCACCTGATCCGCCAACTTGTGCAGCACGCCCAGAGCCAGCACATGACCTCCGCGGTGCTCACGTTCCACCCCCACCCTCGCGTGGTGCTGCAGGCAGAGCGGCGGCCTACCTACCTCAGCACGCCAGAAGAGCGGGCCGAAATGCTCGCTGCCCTCGACTTGGAGCTGTTCATCGTGATCCCCTTTACGCGCGAGCTAAGCGAGACGACGCCTGAGCAGTTCATGGCCAGCCTACAGGAGCGTCTCTGCGTGCGCGAGCTATGGATCGGCTCGGATTTTGCCTTGGGTCGGCAGCGCTCGGGCGGTATCGACACGTTACGCGAACTAGGAGCCCAGTTGGGATACACGCTGCGCGTGATCGAGCCGCTCTACGAGGATGGCG
>JAFGLK010000163.1 GCA_016928125.1 Anaerolineae bacterium | reverse complement strand
GGTTCTCGGACAGGATCCTGCCGATCCCCTCGCGCCGGGCGATCTTTTCGATCGCAGCGATCATGGCGTCGCCGTTGCCGAAGCGCAGATCAATGCCCTCCGTATCCTCCAACGTGATCAGTCCGTTCTCAAAGCACTCCATGGCAAAGGCGATCGTCACGCCTGTGCCGATGGTGTCCAGCGAGTAGGCGTTGCAGAGCTCGTTGCCGCGCGAGACGGCCACGATGTCGTTGACGCCGCAGGTGGAGCCCAGCGAGCCGATCGTCTCGTACTCGGGGCCGCCATAGTCGGGGTCGACCGAGTAGGCCTCGCGCTCGGCCTTGACCACCTTCTTGCAGCGCACGGCGCAGGCCCAGCAGCCTTCCATGCCTATGCCGATCTTGTCGCAGACATACTCCAGGCCGCTGATCTCGGGGAACTCCCCATCACGGAAATTGCGCACCGGCATGTTGCCCTGGAGAATGCCGCCTTCCAAGGGGCCGCCCGCGGTGCCCCACTTGTGCAGACCCGCCGCTCGCGTGCCCTCTTGGACCTCACGCGCCGCGCGGCGCGCCATCTCGCGGATCGTATCGGGATCGGCGCCGTCCAGGTTTTGGGTGCCCAGCGACACAACGGCTTTGAGCTTCTTGGAGCCCATCACCGCGCCCATCCCGCTGCGTCCGGCGGCATCCTTGAGGCCGTGCATCACGCAGGCATACTTGACCATGTTCTCGCCGCCTGGGCCGATCATGGTCAGCTCGGCGCGGGGCTCGCCCAGCTCCTCGCGCACCACCTCCTGGGTCTCTTTGGTCGTCCTACCCCACAGGTGGCTCGCATCGCGCAGCTCGGCCTGGCCATCCTTGATCCATAGATACACCGGCTTGGGCGAGACACCCTCGACGATGACGGCGTCGAACCCGGCGCGCTTGAGTTGGGCGCCCCAGTTTCCGCCCGACTCGCTGGCGCCCCATCCGCCCGTGATCGGCGAGATGCCGCCTACCGCGCTGCGCGAAGCGCCCGAGATGGCCAGGCCGCAGAGCACGCCCGGCGCAAAGACCAGCTTGTTCTCCGGCCCTAACGGATCGGCTCCCTGCGGCACCTCTTTGAGCAGCACATCGGCGATGATGTTCCAGCCGCCCATGTACCGCCGAAAGTAAGCCATCCCCGGCTCATCCACCCTGATGGTCCCCTCGGTGAGGTTGACGCGTAGGATCTTGTTGTGAAACGAACGAGACATGTGATCGATCCTCCCTGCAGATTCGAGTCTCATACAGTCGCCCAAACACTACGCTCTGCCACGCCTGACACCTTTCAGGCCCTCAGCACACCGGCGCTTGAGACGCCACCAGCGTTTCCTGCCAGCCGCATCGTTGTAGATCATGGCCGAAGCAGGCGAGATTGTCAAACGCGGGTCCCTCCTTTCTCAACTCAATCGGCAACCCCCACATAGACAACGCGCAAGTCCCGGATATTGGTCTTTTGCACGCCCGTGATGATCGTGTCGCCCAACGCCTGCAAGACAGCCGTCGAGTTGTGCGCACGCAGCTCATCGGACACGCTCAAGCCGGCTGCCTGCGCCCGTTCCAGCGTGAAGCCATCGACGATGCCCCCCGCGAGATCGGTTGGGCCATCGCAGCCATCCGAGTCGGCCGAGCCGATCACGGTGCGGTGGCTACCCGCGATGCGCGCCGCCGCCGAGAGCACGAACTCCTGATTGCGCCCTCCCAGGCCGCCCTCTCGGCCGACTGTCACCACCAACTCTCCACCGCACAAGAACACGCAGGGCGATGGGAATGGGCGATCATAGGTCTCGATCTCTTGAGCGATATAGGCGAGGGTCTCGCCAGCCGCCTGCGCCTCGACGTCACTCAAGCTTGAAATGAGGATCGTGGCATGCAGACCCAGTTCCTCGGCCCGGCGTTTGGCGGCCTCTAGCATATACTCGGGCCCCATCACCCGAAAGTAAAAGCGCTGGTTGTTGTGCCATTCCTCGGGTTGGAGCGGCAGATACGCCGGATCGGCGCGCAGCAGAAACTGTCGCACCGACTCGGGCACGCTGTCCCAGCATCTATACACCTTGAGGAGCTTGATCGCATAGGCATAGGGATCGGCGCCGTCGGGGCGATCACGCACATGCACACGCAGGCCAGGGGGCGTCTCGGGCGTGGAGATCTGGATCATGGTCGCGTCGCCGGTGTAGCGTGCGTGCCGACCGCGCAAGATGCCCAACAGGTTCCGCACCGCATTGGCCTCCGGCATGGACGCGCCGCCGCCGAAATAGAGCAGGCGATTGACCTGGCGAATATCTTCCAAGCGGATACCCGGCGCGGGCAGGGTCATCAGGGCCGAGCCGCCGCCCGATTCGGAGACGAATACAATGTCACCCTTGCCCGCCTTGCGCTCGATCTCGAGGATGCGCCGCGATCCCGCGACGCTATCCTCGTCGGGAATCGGATGCCCGGCGAGGGTGACCTCGATGCGCTCAAGGTAGACCTGGTCGCCCTTTTTGGCGTTGACGTGCCCCTCGGTGATCAGATCCCCCAAGGCGTCCTCGATCGCCTTGGCCTGGCGCTGGGCGGCCTTGCCACCGCCCACCACATAGATACGTCTCACCTGTGAGAGATCAAAGACCAGGGGGCTATCCGGAAGCGGCCTGGGCGTGGGAGACGGGACCATATGATCGGGGCGGAACGCATCGTTGCCCACGATCAGCTTGCCATCCTGTACGCGGATCATGCTGCGCACGTTCTCATAGGGGTCGCCGGCCGCCAGGCCAGCCTCGAGGATCTCCAGAACGGCCTCGCGTCCCTTGTGGTTGCCGTGCTTGAGCAGTTCGTTTCGGTTGCGGATGATCATGTCCAGCCCCACCCTGGCGACCGATTTTGGCCCAGCCGGCCCTCAGCTCAGCTAGGACGAGAAAGCACGCCTAGACGCCCATTCGGTCCGGACCACCAGATAGCGATCGGCCATGACCTGGCCAGCCCGAGCATGGGCGGGATTATAGCATGCTCAGCTCAGCCTGACGAACTTTTGCACGCGGGGCTGTTCGCCGATAGAGCCCTCATAGATGTTGCCCTGCGAATCGACGCCGATGCCGTGCGGTCCACCCAGCACGCCTTGGCCCTCGCGCTCCAAGCCCTGCCAGGAGGAGAGCACGCGCCCCGTTAGGTCTCGAACGCTGATGCGCGCCACCAGGCCTGGCCCGCCCAACTCGCCCAGGTAGAGAATCTTTCGCTGGCGATCGATATGTACGTCCGCCGGACGCTGCAGCCCCGTCCACTCGTCCAGGAACTGGCCCTCGCCATCGAAGCGCTGCACGCGGTTGTTCTCGCGGTCGCACACATAGACGATCCCCTGAGCGTCCACATCCAGGAAGTGGGGCAGGATGAACTGCCCGGGGCCGCTGCCTGGCTCTCCCCACGAGGCGATCAACTCGCCTTGGGCCGAAAAGTGGTGCACCCTGCGATTACCATAGCCGTCCGAGACGTAGAGTGTCCCGTCCTCGGCCACGGTCGCGCCGGTCGGCAGATTGAACGGCTCGCCGCGCATCGTGACGCTGGCCCAGCCCGGCGTGCCCAGGGTCATCTGCAGCTGTCCCAAAAGGGTGAATTGCTCCACGGTGTGCTTTTGCGCGTCGGTCACAAAGACGCGATCCTGGGCGTCAATATGAATGCCGTGCGGCCAGCGAAAACGCCCCTCGCCCCAACAGCTCAGAAAGCGGCCATCGGGCTCAAAGATGAGCACCGGATGATTGCCCCGGCAGAGCACATAGACGCGATCCTGCGAGTCGCAGGCCACATCCACCACGCCGCCCGTCGGCCCCAGCCCGGTGATCTCGAAATAGGGCGGGATCTGAGCCCAGCCTTGTACACGCTCGTAGCGATATTCCCCATTGCCCAGCACTGAGGTCATGTGTCATCCCTCCTCGTATGTTATGTGGTGACGGTGCTAGCCGACCAGTGATCGCTCAAGTCGCTTGTTGCCTCCGAGTCGCAGAAGTTGGTGAGCGCTCCAATCGCCGCAGCCAGCTACTTCAGGGGCCGATAGGTCTCCGGTGGCGGCGCGCCGATAAGCTGTTCCTCCAGAAACTCCTTCCAGGTCGCATGGGTCCAGAGGGCGCTGGCCCGCACCAGGGCCTCGATGGCGGCCTGGCGCTGGCCCATTCGTTCGCAGCGTACCGCAGTCTGAAAGGCCTCATCGGCCTGGCGCAGCAGATTCAAGGCTTCCTCACGTTGGAAGGTGCCTTGAGCGAGGGAGCGCTCGATCAACGAGAGCTCTGACGCACCCGTGCCACGTGTCAGGTTCTCGACATAGTGGGCATACACGCTCCAGGGCGCCGTCTCGTACGCCAGCCAGAGCTGTTCGTCGCCGGAAGCGTGGCGTCCCTGGCGCTCATCCTGCAGAGCGGCCTCGGCCAGGCGACGTCCCAGCGCCTCGGCATCGCGGAGGGCCTCGTCCAGATAGGCGGCGTGCACCGGCAGCCCACCCACATAGCGCGCGCCGGTGGTAAAGGCCCACTGACACAGCAGCTTGTGGGCCTCGATCTGAAAGCCCTGATTGCTCGCCACCGAAAGCGTGGCCACGGGGATGCCGCGCAGTTCGCCGCTCCACAGGAAGGGGTAGAGACGCTCGATGAACAGGTGGATCAGCGCATCGGCCGTCCAACAATGCACCGGCGTGGCCCAGACCATGGCATGCGCCGCCTCAATACGCTGCCACAGCGTACCTGCCCCCTCCTGGCCCATGTCATCGGGCAGGATACAGCGGTGCTGCGCCCTACGGATGCACTCATAGCACGAGCGACAGGGCCCAAATCGATAGTCGAGCAGATCGACTCGTTCAACCTCGACCTCCGGCGTAGCGCCAGCTGCCCCCAGCAGGCGATCGAGCACGCGCACGGTGTAGCCGTCGCGACGGGCACCGCCGAGGATGCCCAGTATCTTGGCCATAGCTCGCTCCTTTTCCGTCGCCTAATGGTGGGGGTGCTGGTGCTGCCAGGCTGGGGGCACCCAGGCCAGTTGCAGATTCTCCACAGCCTGATCCAGATGCGACTGGCCATCCACCAGGGTCCACAGAAAGTGGCCGGGCAGGAGCACCTCGACGCCCAACCCGGCCAGCCGGCCGATGTGCTGGCGATAGGC
>JAFGLK010000019.1 GCA_016928125.1 Anaerolineae bacterium | reverse complement strand
GCGCACCTCGGCGCTGCCCAGGGTGAGGGCCAGCCCTTGGCGCTCCTGATCGCTGAGCGATTCGATGCCCACGCGATGGGCCATATCGGGCAGCGCGTCGATGCCGATGCGATCGAGCAGCTTGACCGCGACCACATTGTACGAGCAGGCCAACGCCTCACGCAAAGAGACCGGCCCGTGGTAGATACGATCATAGTTCTGGGGCACATAGGGCGTGCCCTCACGGGTGGTAAAGGCGCTGCGCACGTCGAGCATGATCGTGGCTGGGCCATAGCCGCGCTCAAACGCCGCGGCGTAGGTCAGGGGCTTGAGCGCCGAGCCAGGCTGGCGCAAAGCGTAGGCCGCGTTGAGCGCCCCATCGATGCGCGCATCAAAGTAATCCGGGCTGCCCACCAACGTGCGCACGGCTCCACTATGGGGATCCAGCGCGACGGCCGCGGCGTTGCGCACATTGTGGCCAGGCAGCCCACCCTGAGGCTGATTGAGCGCCTGCAGATGCCTGGCCACATGCGCCTCAGCCTGACGCTGCAGATCCAGATCCAGCGTGGTGTAGATGCGCAGCCCGCCCCGCCGCACCTGGTCCTCGCCCAGGATCTGCGAGGCCTGATCGCGGACGAGCAGACAGGCATGCGGCGCCTGGATGCTCAGGCGTGACCCGCGGAGCTGCAAGGGCTCAGCCCCGGCCTGCTCCGCCTGAGCCAGGTCGATAAAGCCCGCCCTGACCATCAAGCCAAGCACGGTGCGCTGGCGCGCCTGGGCGGCCTCGAGGTCCGCAAAGGGATCATAGGTGCTCGGGGCCTGCGGCAGGCCCGCCAGAAGCGCACATTCGGCCAGATCGAGCTGCGCCGCGGGCTTGTCGAAATAGGCGCGCGCCGCGGCCTCGACGCCATAGGCCATGTGGCCGAAGTAGGTCTCGTTCAGATAGAGCGCCAGGATCTCATCCTTGCTCAGGACGCGCGTGACATGGTAGGCCAGCAGGGCCTCGTGAAGCTTGCGGCCCCAGGAGCGCTCGGCGCGCCGCTCGGGCTCCAGCAGCAGGTTGCGTGCCACCTGCTGGGTGATGGTGCTGCCGCCCGAGACGATCTGGCCGCTGCGCAGGTTGAGCCAGAGCGCCCGGGCGATGGCGCGCAGGTCCACGCCGGGGTTCCGGTAGAAACTGGCATCCTCGGTAGCGATGACCGCTTCGCGCAGGGCGGCGGGCACCTGCTCCAGGTTGAGCGGGCGATGGGGGCCGGCGTCGGGATCAATGATCTCGTAGAGGACGCGGCCGTTGCGATCCAGGATAAAGCTAGAGGGCGCCAGGGCGCGCGCACGGATGGCCTGCGGCGAGGGCAGCGGGCACAGCAGCGCAGGCCGATAGGCCAGCACGCCGAGAAGGATCGCCAGGATGACTGGGACCGCGGCCCAGACCCATTTCGATCTGACTCGGCGCATCATGACTCGCTCTCCCTCTGCCACAGCGCTGCTTCCGCTCTATAGACGCAGACGAGCCCGCACCGGTTCCGCCCCCTGGGCAACTCGGGCTCAGAAAGAGCGATCGACGATCGCTTGGGCCAGGCGGCGGATGTGAGCCTGAGCAGGGCCACCGCCCCCAGTCGCTGCCAGGTGCCCGAGAGCCTGCTGCCGATGCGCTTGGGCCAGGGCGCGGGTACGAGCGCCCGCCCCGGCGCGCTCCAGGAGGGCCAACACCTCGGGGATGCGGGCCTCGGTCAGGACGGGCTCAGCGTAGAGGTCTGCCAGATCGTCATACCCATGCTGGCGCTCCCAAGCGAGGGCATAGAGCACGGGCAAGGTCTTCTTTCTCTCCAGGATGTCGCTGGCCGCGGACTTGCCCGTGATGCGCGGATCGCCCCAGATGCCGAGCCCGTCGTCGGTCACCTGGAAGCAGAGGCCCAACGCCAGGCCAAAGCGGCGCCAATGAGCCAGAGCGGCTTCCGTCGCGCCGCCCAGCAGCGCGCCCACCGCCACCGAGGCTGACAGCAACGCGGCCGTCTTGCCCGCGATCATGCGCTCATAATCGGCCAGGCTGACCTCCGAAGTCTCCTCAAAGCGGAGGTCGAGGTACTGGCCGGTGCACAGCTCCAGGCAGGCCTCCTCGAGAAGGCGCGCCACCTGCAGCACGATGTGGGCGGGGTGGTCGAGGTCGGAGAGCCGATGGACGGCCTGGCGGGCCAGAACCCACATGGCGTCGCCTGTGTTGATGCCTTGGGCGATGCCCCACAGATGCCATACCGTGGCCCGATGCCGACGCGTGTTGCTGCGGTCCTCGATGTCGTCGTGCACCAGGGAAAAGTTATGGATCAACTCAAGACTGGCCGCCGCAGGGACGGCCCGGCGCCACGCCCCGCCAGCCGCTTCGCAGGCCAGCAGGCAGAGCAACGGGCGCAGGCGCTTGCCCCTATCGCCCTCAGCGGGGCGAAAGGCCGCGTCGAGCCAGCCCATGTGATACTGCATCATCTGATACAGCGGCGCGCTCACGGCCTCGGGCGCAACCAGCAACTCGCGCAGCGCCTCCTCGATGGCCAACAGGTAGGGAGCCAGCGGATCGTCCACACCTCAACTCCTCGAGAGCAATGCTGGGACCAGATCGGCCACGGTGCGCGCGCCGGCGCAAAACATGGCGATGCGCAACTGGCGCGTGACCAGATCAAGGCGCCGGACCACGGCCTCGGCCGACTCACAGGCGGCGCTCAAAAGAGCGCGAGCCATGCCCACCAGATCGGCGCCCAACGCCAGGCAGATGGCCGTCTCGATACCCGCGCGGTCACCCGCGGCCCGGTCGCGCACACCGGCCCCCGGCCCTCGCCCGGCGGCGCCGACGCCGGCGGCGCCGACGCCGCCGCTGGCGATGAGCGGGGTATCGGGACAGGCGCGGCGCACCTGCTCCAGCGCCTCGGCCGTGGGGATGCCCCAGCCTACAAAGGCCTGGGCCATGGCCGCCAGGTCGGGCTCGGTCACGCGGTAGCTCTCCACCTGGCTCCATGACGTGCCGCCCGCGCCGGCCACGTCGATGGCCGCCACCCCCGCTTCGACGAGCCGGCGGGCCACCTCGCCCGAGATGCCCCAGCCCACCTCCTTGACGATCACCGGATAGGGCAGCGCCGCGCAGACCTGAGCGATCTTGGCCAACAGCCCGGAGAAATCGGTATCTCCGTTGGGCTGGAGCGCCTCCTGCAGCGGGTTGAGGTGCAGCACCAGCGCGTCAGCGCCCACGCTCTCGACGGCGCGCTGGCAGTCGGCCAGCGTGTAGCCATAGTTGAGCTGCACGGCGCCCAGGTTGGCCAACAGCAAGATGTCGGGCGCCAGATCGCGCACCTGGTAACTTGCCGGCATCTGAGGCTGGGCCAGCCCGGCGCGCTGTGATCCGAGGCCCATGGCCAGGCCGCACTCCTGAGCGGCGAGGGCCAGGTTGCGGTTCACCTCACGGGCGAGTTCCGTGCCGCCGGTCATGGCCGAGATGAGGAGCGGCGCGCGCAGGGCGTGCCCCAGGAAGCGCGTGCCCAGCGCCACGTCGGCCAAAGCCATCTCGGGCAGCGCCTGATGGCGCAGACGGTAGCGCTCCAGGCCGTTGGTCACGCCGGAGAGCACGTCTTCCTCCAGCGAGATGCGCAGATGCTCGCCCTTGCGGGCCTCAAGATCGCCCGAATCGTCCAATCGATCGCCTCCACCACACCTGGCGCACGTACAGCGTGCCCTGGGTCGAGTGTAGGCGGCGCCGGGGGTTCTGTCAAAGACCCTGCCTGGCGATTGACATCCTCTC
>JAFGLK010000162.1 GCA_016928125.1 Anaerolineae bacterium | reverse complement strand
GTCTTGCTTTCGGTCTTGAGCGCAGCGGCGCATCCCGCCACGGCCTTCATGTACTCCATGCGCCCCATATAGTTGGTCACATTGCTGGGTGCCACCCCGGTCTTGGCATGGTCCCCCGAGATGTGTACAAACGGGATATCAGGATACTTGGCGGCCACCACGTCCGTGTCGGCAGCAAAGTCATCCGAGGTGGTAAAGATCATCTTGGCCCCCTGCGAGACCATGTCGTCCACCACCTGCTCGAGCGTGGTGCCCTGCCGATCGGCCGGGTTCAGCTTGTCCAGATAGATCATCTTGGCGCCCGGCACCTTTTCCTCGACGTATTGGCCGGCAGTATAGTGCGCCTCACTCCAACCATGATCGTTGTAGGGTCCGACGAGCACCACCCCAAAGGTGAACTCCCCTTGTGGCCCAGCCTGGCCGCAGGCGGTGACGAACATCGCCACCAACACCACTACTGACACCGCAATCCACGCGACGCTTCTTCGTTGCATGTCTCTCCCTCCACGAACAACTGAGAATTTCCATGGGCCAGGCCCCATATCCCTGGGCGGGTGAGGCCGGCCGCACTCAACGAATGAACGACGATCCAGAGAGGGATCGCCGTCGACGCCCTCATTGTAGCACATGCGCGTCGACCTGTCGATCTCGCATTGTGGCCGTCTAGATGAGTCGGTGAGCCTATGCCGCGTACGGCTCGCCGTCAAGCGTCACGGCAATGACGGTATCCGCCGGATCGGGCGGCAGCGTGGGCAGGTTGCGCAGATAGAGATGCGCGCCCTCTTGTCGAAAGTCGATCCGCCAGCCATCCGCGAGAAAGCAGGCGCGCAGGGCCCTGCTCTGCAGCCCCGCCAGGTGCAACTCGCTGCCGGGCCAGTCGAGCACGTGCAGATAGAGCGTCTGTCCCTTCGCGGTCATAGGTCCAAAGGTCGAGCAGGCGCCCGGGCCAGGCTTGGTGCCATAGATCGCCTCAGCATGCCTCTCGAGCCAGCGCCCGACCTCGTCGGCCAGCTCGCAAAAGCGCGCCGGCAGGCGGCCATCCGCCTGTGGGCCCACATTCAGCGCCAGGTTGCCGCCCTGCGCCGTCACCTCGGCCAGGCGCTCGATGACCTCTGTCGGCGAGCGCCAGCGCCGGTCGCCCGCGTGATAGCCCCAGTGCCGCTGCACCGACGTGAGCTCCAGCTGCCAGGGCGACGTGGGCGCCTGGGCGGGCCAGGCCTGTCGCACCGCCGTCAGGTCTGCACCCCACTGCGGCCCGGCGCAGACCAGGGCGGTGGGCTGCAGTGCGCGCACGGCGGCCAGCAGGTCGTCGCGCCGCCATTGGCCCGGCGTGTAAGGGCCATCCCCGGTCAGAGACAGTATATCGAGCAGACCATACTGGGTGCAGAGCTCCTGCACCTGGGCGTGCGCGCGCTCGACCAAGGCGCCAAACGCATCCGGGCTCCGCCCCGGCCCTTTGAAATAGGCGGGGCACTGCCAATCCGCCAGCTCGTAGCGCAGGCCCACCCATAGGCCGGCCTGCCGAAAGGCCGCCAAAAAGTCCGCGACCAGGTCTCGCTGCGCCCCGAGGGCGACGCTGTTGAAATCGCTCGTGGCCGTGTCGAACAGGCAATAGCCGTCGCTCAGCTTGGCGCTCAGCAGCGCATAGCGCATGCCCGCCTGGCGCGCTATCTGCGCCCAGGCCCGGGGGTCATAGCGGCTGGCGTCGAACTCGGCCGCCCGCCGGCGATAGTCGGTCTGGTCCAGTTGCTCGCACAAGAGCACGCGCTCGCCCCGCTCGTACAGGGCGGCTGGGCCCCAATGCACCAGCAGGCCGAACTTTGCCTCGCTGAACCACCGAGGGGACGTGCCGCGGGCATGCCCCAATGCGGGCATGCTTGGGCGCTCCTCTTGCGGTTGATGCTCCACGGGCCGCGCCATCTCGCTCACTCCCGTTCATTCCTGCTCATTCGCGCTGCCAGTGGCGCCGCAGATAGTCCATGTAAAAGAGCGCGTTGTCCACCGGGATATTGCTCGGGATGTGATTCCCTACCGCGAACATGAACCCCTTGCACGCTTTGGCCACGGGCAGGGTGGCGTCGATCTGCGCCTGAATCGCGGCGTGGTCGCCAAAGGTGAGGGTGCGGGCATCCACCTTGCTGGCGATCAGGGCGTGGGTCTGGCCGTACTTGGCGGCGATGGGGTCCAGGTCCATCATCGGCTCGAAGACCAGGATGTCGGCGCCCGCCGCCACCACGTCGTCCACAAACATGGAATAGTCGCCGTCAGAGGTGTAGGCCACCTTCTTGCCCGCCTTTCTCACCACCTCCCACAAGGCTCGGTAGCGCGGAAAAATCTCGGCGCGATAGAAATCCGGGTGCATGAATGGCCCCTGGGTCCAGACCATGTCGTCGTGGCACATAAAGACCTCGCAAGTCGTGTCGGCCCAGGCGCGATAGTGATGTAGGCTCTGCTGAAAGATCGAGTCGAGCACCCTGGCAAAATGCCACTTGTCCGAGGCCGCCATTAGGAGCATATCCCAGCCGAACACGGCGATGGCGCCTGAGATGAGGGTGCGATAGTAGCCACCGGTGTACACCTGCTCCGGATACTGGCGCCGGGCCTCATCGTAGCAGGCCTGATAGTAGGCCACCAGCTGGTCATAGTCGGTGAGGCCATACTCGGCCACGGCGTCAAAGGCCCAGGCCTCCTCCACCGT
>JAFGLK010000161.1 GCA_016928125.1 Anaerolineae bacterium | reverse complement strand
CTCCCGCGACGCGCAAACGTCCGGGAGCGTGGCCCAGGTGTGGCTAGCACCGAGGCAGGCGAACTATAGCACAACCCGCCCTTGGTGCAACACCAGGGCGGGCTTTTCTCTATGCTTGCGCAACAACCAACCGTCTCGGCAAGCGCCCATTTTGGACTGCGACACAACAGCTAGTGGCTAGAAAGCATGCCCCACTAGATGTAGTATAGCTCCTCGGGCTGGATTCGAACCAACAACCAACCGGTTAACAGCCGGTCGCTCTACCGTTGAGCTACCGAGGAAAGGTCGGATGGAGTGTAGGGCAATTTGGGCCAAGCGTCAAATCAGGTCAGATAGTCGCGCAGCTTGCGACTGCGGGTAGGATGACGCAGTTTGCGCAGCGCCTTGGCTTCGATCTGGCGAATGCGCTCGCGCGTCACACCGAATCGCTGGCCCACCTCCTCGAGCGTGTGGCTCTCGCCACCGTTGAGCCCAAAACGCAGCGCCAGCACCTCGCGCTCACGCTCGGTCAGCGAGGAAAGGATTTCGGCCATCTGCTCGCGCAGCAGGCCGCGATTGGTCTCGTCCACCGGATTGACCACCGACTCGTCGGCAATAAAGTCCACCAGGGAGCTGTTGTCCTCATTGCCCACAGGCGTCTCGAGCGACATCGGCTCTTGCGAAACGGTCATGATCTGGCGGACCTTTTCGGCAGCCCGCCGCAGACGCCGGCGCACATCTGGGGTCGGCCGCCTGCCCTTGGCCTGGGCCTCCTCCACGCTGCGCTTGTCCTTTTCCGACAGATAGTCGAGCGACAGCGCGATCTCTTCCGGCGTGGGATCGCGCCCCATCTGCTGCTGTAGCTGGCGCACCGTGCGCGTCATGCGGTTGATCGACTCGATCATGTGCACCGGGATGCGGATGGTGCGGGCCTGGTCCGCGATCGAGCGGTTGATGGCCTGCTTGATCCACCAGGTGGCATAGGTGCTGAACTTGAAGCCCTTGCTATAGTCGAACTTTTCCACCGCCCGCAACAGACCCAGATTGCCCTCCTGGATCAGATCCAGAAGCCCCATCCCCCGCCCGAGATAGCGCTTGGCCACGCTCACCACCAGCCGCAGATTGGCCTCAGCCAGCCGCCGCTTGGCGATCGAGCCACGGATCTTTTTCAGCTGCAGAGTATGCCTCTCCTGCGCGCTCAATCCAGAGGTATCTTCCTCAAGTCGCCGCGCGGCCTCCTCGCCCTCCTCGATCGCCTGGGCCAGGCGAACCTCCTCCGGGGCATCGAGCAGGGGCACTCGGCCGATCTCATGCAGATACATGTGCACGGGGTCGTTGGCAGGGTCTGTACGCAGAGGCGCGATGGTTGGCTCGGGCTCGTCTTCCTCCTCTTCCGCGTCGATTGCTTCGCCTTCATCCTCGATGTCGAGGACAGGGATGCCCATCTCGCTGAGCGCCTTGGTGATCGCCCTGAGTTCCTCCGAGTCCTCTGCCTCGTCGGGAAAGACCTCCAGGAGATCATCGCGCATGAGGTGCTCATCGCGGATGCCCTTGGCCAGCAGCCGATCTATGCGCTTATTGCGTTCTGCCGTTTCGGACGAGCCAGAACTAGCGTCCATCTTGAGACAGTGAGCTCCTGTGTGCTTGCTTGCGCCCGACGAGCGTCAACGCATGGAAACAGCGATCGACATCGAGATAGTCCTGCAGAAGCTGCTCGATCATCTGGTTGAAGCGCTTGATCTCGTCCTGCGTGCCTTGCATCTGTGCATCTTGCTGCATGAAGCGGTACTCTTGCATCAGTCTGGCGAGATAGCGTTTGTGGAGACGGGCCGCGCTCTTGAGTGCATCCTCACGGACCACGTCGGCGCTGAGCGGCGGCCCCGCGTAGAGCCGCTGTAGGATGGATTCTACATGACCGCCGAGTTCGCTGTCAAGTGACCCCTCGAACAGCTCCACATCCGCGCCGGGATGCTCAATCAGATAGGCTCTGAGCCGCTCGAATACCTGACGATTGCGAATGTCCTCAAAAGCATCGGGCGCCAGATTCGAGACGCTCACCACCTCACCAAGGAGCGAGGGAGAGACCAGAAAGAGCGCCAGAGTACGCTCCTCCAGGCTCAGCGTCGGCCTCGCAACCGCTTCCTTTGCAGGTGCAACGCGCGAGGGGGCCCGACGCGCTCCCGGTCGGGCGTTCGTGCGCGGCTCGACGCCTCGCAGTCGGTCGATCTCGGGTAGCAGATCGCGCTCGTCGACGTGCAGCGCCGTGGCCAGGCGCTGCAGATAGTGGGTCCGCTCTACCGGGCTATCCATGGCGGCAATGACGGGCAGCAAGCGCTCGGCCGCCTCACGTTTGCCCTTGCCGCTGGAGAGATCCGTCTCCTCCAGGACGAGCCGGAAAAAGTGCTCGGCCACGCCCAAGGCATCCTGTACCAGGCGATCCCAACGCGCCCGATCGGCAAGCACCAGTTCGTCAGGGTCCAGGCCCTCGGGCAGCCTCAGAATGCGAATCTCCGCATCCAGTTGCTCCTCGTAGCGTACCAGTCCCGAGGCGGTGAGCACCGGCACCACCCGGTGAGGCAGGGTCTGACGCATGGTTTCGATGCCCCGTTCCACCGCCCGCAGCCCCGCGGCGTCGGGGTCGAGCGCGAGGATGATCGTCTTGGCGATCCGCTTGAGGATGGCGATCTGCGCCTCGCTCAGGGCCGTGCCCATGCAAGCCACCAGGTTGCGGATGCCGCTCTGGTACGGGATGATGACATCCAGATAACCCTCGACAATGATGGCCGTCTCTGACGCGCGAATGCTCTGGCGCGCCAAGTCGATGCCATACAGCACGCTGCCCTTTTGAAAGAGGGGCGTCTCGGGGCTATTGAGGTACTTGGGCTCCGAGTCGTCGAGCACGCGGCCGCCGAACCCGATCACGTGACCCTGAATATCGCGAATGGGGAACATGACCCGGCCGCGAAAGCGATCGTAGACGTTGCCGCGCTCGCTTTCGCTCAGCAGGCCCGCAGCGAGCATGTCCTGTGCGCTGAAATGCTCGCGTTGCAGATGCATCTCGAGCGCATGCCAGTCATCGAGGGCATAGCCCAGTTGGAAGCTGGCCATCGTCTGCCGGCTCACGCCCCGACGCTCGAGATAGTCGCGCGCGACGCTGCCCGCTTCGGATTCAAGCAAGATCCGATGGTAGTACTGCGCCGCCACGGTATGGATAGCGCGCAGTCGGTCGACCTCGTCGCGCCGCTCCATCTCGGCCTCGTCGAGCGGGGTGAGTTGCACACCGGCTTTGTCGGCCAGCAGTCGCAACGCCTCGGGAAAATCGAGGTTCTCCTGGCGCATCACAAAGGTAAAGGCATCCCCCCCCGTCGAGCAGGCACCAAAGCAGTGCCAGCTCTGTGTGTCGGGAAAGACCACGAACGAAGGCGTCTTTTCCGAATGAAAGGGGCAGATGGCCTTGTAGTTGCGCCCGGCTTTCTGCAGGGGCACGTACGAGCCGATCAGCTCGACGATGTCCAGGCGTTGCTTGATTTCGTCCACCACGGTCATGGTCGGCTACCTGTCCAAATCGGGCTCGTGCCAGCTCCAGATCCGCCCATCGGCCCCGGCCAGGTACACGGTGGGCGCCGTCGGATCGACCAGCAGCGTATTGGCCCAAGGAGAGCCCTGTACCGACACGTAGTCCAAAACCGAGAGTGTCTTCGCGTCCAGGGCCAACGCCCCGTCGACCAGGCCGAGGAACACGGCCTGGCTCTCGGGCCTCAACGAAACGCCGGTGGCGCCCGAGAGGGATTGCTCCGGGTATCCCCAGAGGGTTGCGACCGGTGTGAGATCAGTCGTGTCGATCACCGCCAATGCGCCGTACTTGGGAGAAAGGGCATAGGCCACATAGAGTCTCTGCGTCGTCGCGTCGTGGGCCAGTTGCAGAGGATAGCCCAGACCCTCGAGAGGCACCTGTCCCTTGATGTCCAGCGTATCGAGATCGAGGGCCACCACCACGCCAGGGCCTGCCAGGCCCGTGAAAATCAGACGTCGCCCTGCATCCATGGCGAGGCCGTCGGGAGCGGCCTGGAGGTGCTTCGAATGGATTATACCACAGCTTTCGGCGTCGATCACAATCACCCTCTGCCCCGAAGCGTCGCTCGCATAGATGCGCCCGTCGTGAGCCAGCAGGTGGGTGATGCGCCCCAATCCCGAGCCGGTGCATGCCACCTCGCCATCGGCGACAAGTCGGTGTAGGCTCCCAGCCTCACCCACGGCTGCAAAGCTCGCGCCCGAGACCTCATCCACCGCAAGCGCCGAGACGGGCCCTTCAAGATACCAGCTCGCCAGAGGCCGGCCGGTGAGGGCCTCCAGCTGCATCACAAGCTCTCCGCGAGCCACGAGCAGACGCCTACGGCTGGCATCCAGGGCCAGCGCGCGGACCCCTGCGTCGCGCTGCTGCACTTGCAGCGGCGCGGGCAGGGCGGATAGGCCCACCGGTCGCTCGGGCAGTGACGGATCGAGGGTTTCGTCGGTGACATCCGAGCGCTCTGCGGCGCGAGCCGGCCCCAGCTCCCCCTCCCGCCCTTTGCGCAGGATCAGCGGCAGAGAGATGAGAGGCCGCCCGTCAGCATCGCGGAGCACCGTCAGTGTGTCGTCATCGGCATTGGTGACATACACCAGCGCCCCGGCTGCAGCGGCCGGTGATCGCCAATCGAGGGCGATGCCGTGGCCAGCGCCCCGGCCGATGGGCAGCGTCAAGAGCATCTCGCCAGTGGAGCCGTCCAGCACATACACGCTTTGGGCCTCGGGGGATACGGCAAAGAGGCGGCCCGTGCGCGGGTTGAGGGCCACCAGGTGGACTGAGCTGGGCAACGCGATCTCTTGCGCAAGGGCGAGTTGGTCGCTGAGCAGCGAGAGCGAGCGCCCGACTTCATTGGCCGTCACGATCCGTCCGCTGAAGGCATCCATCGCCAGACCATTGGGGCCAGCGCCCACGGGCACGGTGGCCTCCGCCTCAAGTGAGTCGAGCGCAAAGATGCCCAAGCTGTTGAACAGGGGGTGATGGTTAGCCACGATCAAGCGCGCCCGCTCGGCGTCTATGAGCAGATCAGCGGGCTCGGTGCCCACGGTCAGAGTCGCGGTCGCGGTCATGAAATGGCCATCCACTACGGAGACACTGCCTGCAGCATAGCTCGCCACATAGACGCTGCCGTCGCGTCGGTCGATGTCGAGGTTGCGCGGCTCCTGAGGCAGGGAGAGGCGGCCAATGACCTGCCGACCTGCCAGGTCAAAGCCCACGAGCTCGTGACTGAGCGTGCTGGCGACGAATCCACGCCCACGCTCACCATCAATGGCGATGCCATATGCGCCAGACGCGCCGTCCAATACAATGGCAGCGGCCACCTGACCCGCGATGGGATCGATAATGGAGACATCGCCACCCAGGTAGTTGGCGACATAGACCAGCCCGGTGGAAGCGTCAAATGCGACGCCATGGGGCGCCCGCCCCACAGGGATCGTGCGCTCCACATAGACTGGCAGCGCCGGCGGTTCGAACGCCGGCGTGATCTCCGGCGTGATCGGCCGGGGCGTCTGTGAGGGCACCGGCGGGGGCGTCTGGGTCGGCTCAGGAACCTGGGCACAGGCCTGCAGAGAGACATCATCCAGGTACATGGCCGTCGTCCCGTCCTGGCCGTCGTTGAAGGCCCCAAATCGGACGGTGATCTCCGTGCCGGCATAGGCGCTGAGATCATAGCTCTTGTGCAGCCAGGTCTGGGCATCGGAGACTGCCCACATGAGCGTGCGAAAACCGCCTTGCGCATCGAGGACCAACAGATACTGGCGATCGTTGCCCGGATCGCTGGAGAGCGGATAGTACCAGAAGGAGAGGGAGATGTAGGGTTCTTGAGGCAGCGTAAGCGTCTGCTCGACCGAGCTATAGCTGTAAGCATTCGCGGCCGGGTCTGTGATGCCCAACAACATGGACTGGGCGCCGCTTCTGGTCCTCTCGCTGGTGTAACGGGCAGGAAACGCAGTGTCGAGGACCGCCCAACCACCTTGCGCCTCCAGGTCGCCATTGACGATCTGCTCGCTGCACGGCGGCGGCGAGCTCGGCGACGGCGTCGCCGTGGGGGACGGGCTCGCCGTGACGGTCGGCGTGTAGGTAGGCTGGGGCGTCGATGTGTCGGTCGGCGCTGGCGTCGGCGTCGCCGTGGGCGAGGCAGTCGGCGTTAGGGTGGGTGGAGCGGTCGGCGTCCGGGAGGGGCTGGGCTTGGGCGTAGGCGTAACCAACGCCTCGGGGCCGCAAACCTGCACCTCAACATCGTCGACATACATGGCGCTCGGGCCGCCCTCGCCATCGTTCTG
>JAFGLK010000160.1 GCA_016928125.1 Anaerolineae bacterium | reverse complement strand
GCTTGGTCTCGCCAGCGCTCACCACCAGAAGGACCCCATCGACCTTGGTCGCAAGCACCGCGGCATCGGCACCAGCCATGACAGGTGGCGCGTCAAAGAGCACGATGTCAGCCTGGGCCAGAAGGCGATCGATCACCGTCTCCATGCGCTTTGAGCCGAGCAGGTCAGCTGGGCGGGGCGGCAAAGGTCCGCTAGGCAGGAGCCACAGGTCCTTGACCGGGGTCTGCAACAAGGGTGGGTTTTGCAGAGCCTCATCGTCGACCATCATGGTTGTAAGCCCCGGTTCGTTGCTCAGGTCAAAGAAGGCGTGCAATTGCGGACGGCGAAGATCGCAATCGACCATGATGACTCGCTGCTCGACCTGGGCCATCGTGACGGCGAGATTCGCCAGCGAGGTCGACTTGCCCTCTCCGGGGCCTGGTGACGTGAGCAACACGGTGCGTAGGGCGCGATCGAGTGCCGAGAATTGAAGATTCATGCGCAGCGTGCGATATGCTTCACTGGCTGCGGACATAGGATCTGAAATCGTGACCAGATCGAGAGGATCGGCCATGGTACCTCCCATACCGACTTGACGCGGACGATGGGCCGACGCAATCCACCCAGGCGGCGCGCGACCTCAGCTGCGGGTTCGGCCCCGGCCACTCCGGGACTCGCTACCCCCCGTAGCCAGCGCCGGAATGGCGCCAAGAACGGCGATGCCAATGTGTTCTTCGATATCGTGGCTCGATCGGATAATATCTGCCTCGAGCCACTCCAGGATGAAAATCACCACCAAGCCTATCACAACGCCGAACACCCCACCTGCCAGTGCATTGATCTTCCACTTGGGCTTGTGAAGCGTTCCGGGCAGCGCATAATCGCGGATGGAGACCTTGACACGGTCCTGCTTGTCCTGCTCAAGCATGTAGACCTCAATGTCCTCCACAAACACCTCTGCTGTGGTCTGCGCGATATCGCGCGCGATGAGCGGATCATAGTCGTCGGCGTCGATCTGGATCAGAAAGTCTACCTCAATGGGGCTGACGGTCAGCTTATCACGCAGCTCGTCGGGCGTAATGTCCAACTCCAGGCGCTGGATGACCTCGAGCGCCGTGTCCCGCGAACGAATCTGCCCTGCGTAGTTGCGCATGAGCCCCTTGATTGTCTGTTGCAGCCCCCAGTCCAAGCGAGCTGGCCACACATTCAGGTAGATTGTGGAGCGATATTCGGGGGTCTGCAATCTGCTGAATACCAAAGCGCTGGCGACGGTAATGACCACCGCTAAGGCGATGATCCATCCGCGCTTCGCGATCATGCGCAAGTACTCGCGTAGCTGCACCTCAGCCTCCTGATCGGTGTGCGTTGTACCAGTTGCTTAGAGAGGACATTATACCATGCCTCCTGTCGACCGGAAATCCGACCCCTTTGGGCTCTCAAACCAGGTGGGATCCACGTAGTCTGAAAAGCGCGTGGGCTCTCCTTGGGTTGGGCTCACGGATTGAAACGTCTTGGCCAGAGGCGCCGCAACCCGGTTGGGCGATGGGGCGGAACCTCGGCCAGGATGGGAATGCCCAGTTCCCGAAGATCATTGCGGTTGCGGATCGAGCGATCCAGATAGTCCAAGAGAAACGTCAACGCGACGCCTGCGGTCAAGGCCAAGATCAAACGAAGGGGCAAGTCGAGGCGTTGACGCAAGGAGGGGCCGACCAGGCCGATCTGAGGAGGATCGATCAGCGACACCAGCGCATTCTCGGTGGACAACTGGGCGAAATACGTGGCGCTACCTGAACGCAGGGTCTCGACGATGGCGTTGGCAATGCGCTCCAGCTCGGCTCTGTCGTGCCAGCCCACCTGCACGGTAAGAATCCGATGCAGCTTGCCCGAGGAAGTGGCGCCCTGGATCGCACCTACGGGGATATCGAGGCCGGCCCGGGTGGCGACATCCTGCGCAAAGACGCGGCTCTTGACTACCTCGGATAAATCGTCGAGGAGGTATTCTGCCGTGAGCCAAGTATAGTACCGGTCGTAGGTGTAATAGTCGCCGGTCCCAGGCTCGGGCCGGACGCCGACCACGAAGCGCATATGCGCGCTAAAGCTGGGTGTGTGGCGCGGCGCAAAGGCCCAGTAGCTCAACAAGACGGCGATCATTAGACACATGACCAGCCACAGGCGTCTTCTCACAATATGCCAATAATGCAGCAGTTCCATAGAGTCCTTCTCAAAGGGCGGATCAAAGCGCCATGCGCGCCCACAGTTTGGGCCCCAGAATCAGCACGCCTACGATCGCCGCCGCGAGGGCCGCCACCAGGGTTGCGCCCGCTGCCATGTCCTTGGCATGCTTGGCGATGAGATCGCGTTCGGGCTGGGCTATGTCCACCATCAGCTCGATCGCCGTGTTGAGCACCTCACTGCAGAAGACCAAGGCGATGGTCAGGGTAAGCAGGGCCCACTCATATGGGGAAATGCCCACCCACAGGCCGCAGACGACCACAAGGGCCGCGATGATCAGGTGGATGCGCGCATTGCGTTCGCTCTGGAGCACATAGCTGAGCCCGGCGAGGGCAAAAGCAATGCTCGAAACCAAGTTGCCCCGATGGTCTCGCCTCTGATAGCCTGATCTCATCCGCTTCATTGGGCTGCTAGCGCGAGGCACTCGAGCTGTGTCCATTTCCTCTCAAAGCGGCCACGTCCCGTGTTCCATTCGGGGCGCCATTGTTCGCCGCGGTGGCATTCGACGCCGAGCCCGTCTGTCGACGTGGTCGTCCTACGCGATCGGGGTACTGGATACGTGGGTGAAAGATGCCCTGCAATACACTCACAAAGGCCTCGCGGATCTTGTCCAGATCGCTGAGCGTCAGATCGCATTCGTCGAGCTGACCGCCAACCAGACGGTTGTTGATCACCTGGCGGATGACCCGCTCCATCTCTGCCACCGTGCCGGGACGGTTCGCCCGCACCCAGGCTTCGATGCCATCGGCCAACATCACGATGGCGGTCTCACGGCTCTGAGGCTTGGGACCTGGATAACGAAAGTCTTCCTCGCGGACCTCTTCGTCGCTCTCCTGGTTCGCCTGCCGGTAAAAGTAGGTTACCATGGTGGTGCCATGATGTTCAGGAATGAAAGCGCAGACCCTTTCCGGGATACGATACTTGCGCGCCAACTCCAGGCCATCCTGAGGGTGCGCGATGATGATCTGTGCGCTATCCAGAGGGCTGAGCTTGTCATGCGGGTTCTCGCCATCGGCCTGATTCTCGACGAAAAAGTAGGGGCGAGCGATCTTGCCGATGTCATGATAGTAGGCACCTACACGAGCGAGCAATGCATCGGCACCGATAGCCTCCGCGGCCCTTTCCGCCATGTTGCTGATGACGATCGAATGATGATAGGTGCCCGGCGCGTTGATCAGCAACTGACGGAACAGAGGGTGATTCGGCCGGGCCAGCTCCAAGAGCTGCAGAGAGGTGGCTATGCCGAAAGCGCGGCCAATGAAAGTGTACGCCACGAACGCTGAGCTCGACGCGAGGAGCGCATTGGCAGTGGCAGCGCCGACCAATTGGAATAGCCCGACCGCATCATAGGAATGGCTATAGAGGCGGAATCCCAAGATGATCGCCACGTTGGTCATAGCCAGGTATACCGTCGCGCGAATGAATAGTCCCAGTTGGTCCAGTCGCCAAAGGAGCAAGGCGCCCATTAGGCTGCCCAGCAACGTGTAAACCCCCAGCTCCAGCGAATTGCCTGTGCTGAGTCCCACCAAAACGGCGCCAGCTATGGACACCATGATGGCGAGCTCCATGTCGAGTAGTAAGGCCACCACCATGGATGCCGCCGCCGCCGGGAAAATGTAAGGCAGGATCGTGCGGCCCGGGAGGGTCAATCGCGCCCCAACCCCAAGGACGATCAGCACCAACGCGAAGAGGATCTCACGGCGAGGCCGGTGGAGAAGCAGAGGATCGTGTTTCAGGATCTGCAGACCGATGCAGATGAGCATCACCAGGAAGAGGAGCGCGGTACTGAGCACATCGTACCACTGGATGCCTGGCTTTTGCAGCCCCAATGCCTGGACTTGTTCGAGCGCCAGAGGCGTCACAATCTCGCCTTCACGCAAGATCGACTGACCTTCGCGAATCGTAAGGTGCACTGGGGGTACCGCGTTGCGGGCCTCCTGGCGCTTGGCGAGGGTCTGTTCGGCGTCATACGTGCTATTGGGCATGATCATGCGTTGAACGAGCAGCACTACGATGGACAGCTGTTCGTCAGATAGCGTATGAGATGTCAGGCGCTGCACACGGCGTCGGGCTTCCGCTAGGCCATCAGAGCGGATCTCGTCGCGCAACACCAGATCCAGCACGCGATAACTCTCTGTGATGACCGCTTGCCATTCGCTCTCGGACAGATCAAGGAGCTTCTCATAGACCTCTGTGTCTCCCAAAGCCGCCAGATCGAGCGATTCGAGCTCTTGAAGCTGGGTCAGCTTCTGGTCGCGTCCAAGTGTGTCGTCAGCTCGGATCGCAGAGATTCTCTGGGTCGCCCCGAGCAGCTCTTGAATCTGTTGTCGAGCGATGCTACGATCTGGGCCAGAGTAGATGTCACCTATCGCCCTGGCAGCCGCAGCGCGCGCCTCCTGAGTTCTCACATCGCTCACATAGGTGAGCTGCCTTGGCGCCTTGATATCGCGCGGAGAGGGTTCGCCCAGCACAACAGAGACATTGTGAGGCGAGGTGTAGAGGAGCGCAGTGATGGTCCACGATAGCCACACAAGCGCAGCCAGGAGCAACGCGCGCAGCAGCCTCCGAAAAGGCGATTCGGGCCTATCGTGGCGTCGAGGAAAGAGTCGGAGAGACAGATATCTCCCGAGGTCGCGCACTCTCATAGGTAAGACCTCAAGTTGCCAGCATAGCGCCACAACGGAGCCAGCGCAGCAACACAGCCGTGTGACCCATCGGACAAGGTGTGTGGTTAGGCATCAAACGCTGGGCACGCACCCCTCGACCGCGTGCCGAGCGCTCGGAATCTCAGGCTTGACTGAGCAACTCGCGGACGATCTGATTGACGAGCCGCCCGTCCGCTTGACCTTTGAGCTGCGCCATGGCTTCGCGCATCACGGCGCCCATCTGCCCCATCGAGGTCGCGCCGACTTGAGCGATGACTTGGCGTACCACGGTCTCTATGTCGTCTTGAGATAGCTGCTCGGGCAGATAGGACTCGAGCACCGCAATCCCCGCTTCCTCTTCGGCAACCAGGTCCGCGCGTCCGCCCTGCCGAAACATCTCAAGGGCCTCTGTGCGACGCCTGACTTCGCGCGCAATCAATGCCTGGACGTCCTCATCGCTGGCCTTGCGCTGCCATTCGATCTCGGCATTCTGGACTGCGGCGCGTACCATGCGAATGGCCTCGCGACGGGCCACATCCTTGCTGCGCATTGCCTCTTTGAGGTCATCCATCAGACGATCTTGTAGACTCATTCATCAGCCCTCGACTTGGCGTGAGCATGTCACTGGAGACTCTCAACAACGCCGATGCTCTATCCAGGTAACGCGACCATTATAGGGTTGGGTAACGGGACTGTCAACTAAATATCGCATTTGCCAGCCTCCCGATGCTCTCCTCTGTCACGGGGAGAGCGGCTTGTTCGAGGATGGCGGTCAGCGCCAAGAGGTTCTCGTTAGAAACCAGGTTCTCCGTCGACATCTCGATCACCAAGCGCTCGCCCGGGAGGGTCTCGCGCAGCAGATCGATTGCGTAACGCCGGGTCTCCTCGGGCCCAAGAGCATAGATAGAGCCCGGAAAGCCCACCCAGATGACCTTGTCGGGCCAAGCGGCGAGCGCCTCACTCAGAGGCAGATCGCCCATGGGAGGGGGATGCAGCGCCTCGACGATGTCGATCGCCGTACGGGCGATGAGGGCCTTCAAGGTCTTGATCCGTCCATCCATATGTACGGCCATCAGCTTGCCCTGAGCGTGCAATATGTCGGCTTGTTTCGCATACACGGGCATGAAATAGGCCTCAAAGAGCGAGGGCGTCACCAACACGCCGTCCACATTGTCTCCGCACAAGATGATCGGCGCCGGCGAACCCGCCGCGATCTCGTACATCGGCTCGCGGCTGATGCACAGGGCCTCATACAGCTCCCCGACCAGGTCTGGATAGTCCACATGGTGATAGAAGAAGCGGCCGCCTTCGCTCCCGACCCAGTCGATCATCAGCATCTGCATGGGAGAGTGGGGCAGCGAGGTCAGCACGAGGCCATCGTCGCCCAGCCACTCCTGGGCCTGCTCGATGGGGAAATAGTCCGCCACATACTCGGTATGCTCGACGATGTATTTCATGACCACATAGTCTTGAGGCGTCTTGATCAGCCGTTCGACCTGCCAGGGAGAGATGTCGCGCCAACTCCGCTGAGCGTGCCACTGCCCCGTGCCTGGCTCTCGCCTCTCCACAACCGAGATGCTGCCCACGGGCGTCGTGTAGGTGCGATGATGGAGGGTCTGGCCGCCGATGGTGATCTGCTTCTCGCTCAGCTCGACACCATGCAGCTTTTCCACATAGCAGGGCCGCACCCAGCACATGCCCATGCCACGGTTACGGCAGACACGCTCAGCCCACCCGATCTGGCTGTGTCGCCAATAGTGGAAAAAGGGCAAACGGTCGGGGCGCCCTCCTCGGCTCGCCGTCATGATGCGAGCGCGCGGGCTGCCCGGAGCGCCTTCCAGAGAGTTCATCTGTTCTATGGTGCTCATCCAGATACCCTCCGCTAGAGCCTAGTCCGCAGATGACCGAGTATCCCTGGGCAACTGGACTTGCCGGCCGCCACGGCCACCCTCTCGACATACGTCGCCTCCAACATACCTGGCATCCGGCAACCGGTCAGATAGTAGCGGCAGACGCTGCGTGCGTCAATTGCCGCTTGACCGATCCCGTCTCGAAGACTTTGACCGGCAACCCTGGCCGGACTATGATTGATCTGAGACGCATCGGCTAAGGTTAGGATGGGGAAGCTGGCGTGTCTACGGACGAGAAGCAACGTCTCTTGCGTTCGCTCTGGCGCGATAAGATGCACGTCGAGCCGCACGCTCTGGATCTGGCTCCGTCGGACGTGCGCGCGCGCTTTGAGCACATCTGGGCCCCGGCGGACGAGGTCATGGTCGTGTTGGCGGATCTGCCGCTGGGCTGGTTGCGAGTCTGGGAGCAGAACACACGGGGGCATCTCCTGTTCGGCCTTGGGACCTCTACTTATCAACCCGGCCCCTTGGTGCGGGGAGAGCGTATCCTGGAAAGCGTCTGTCACCTGAGTCTCGTCGATCTGGTGCGCGAGCGTCGCGCGGCTATGTTGCCGATTCTGTGTCTGCTCGATCATCTCTTGGGCAGCGGCGCCCAAGCTGGGGGTCCATGGCTATCGGATGGCGCAGGATTGACCGAGCCGCTAAGGGAGGTAGGCGCGCGTTTCGCCCGCATTCATGCCCTGGGGTATGGTCATGAGCGTCTGGGCGCGAGCGGGCCTCATGACTACTTTGCTCAGACCCTGTGGCTTTTTCTGAGCGATCCAGGCGCGCTTAACACACTGGACCCACTCGCCCACAAGCTCTATGCCAGGACCTTGTGGGACGAGGCCTTTTGGCGTAGAGCAAGTCCCCATTGAGCCTCTCACCATGCGGGCGCTCGACTCCGGTCATTCGAGCCTCTCGGCCACCAGGTCATATGCCTCGGCCTGGACGATTCTGCCCTGCACAAACTCGCCCGGTTCGAGCTCCTCAAGCAACAGCACCAGGCCGTCGATCTCGGGCGCATCGCGGTAGCTGCGCCCCACGCTGATGCCATCGCCTGTTC
>JAFGLK010000159.1 GCA_016928125.1 Anaerolineae bacterium | reverse complement strand
TCGGAGCGGGCAAAGGCGTGCTTGATTCCCACAGCCTGGGCCTCGGTGGCGCATGACACGATATAGTGATAGTAGGGCGCGTCCAGCGGCACATATTCGACCCGCGCCGGATCATACCCGGCGACGCCGCGGTGGCCATGGAGCTTGGAGCGCACGACAGGGACCGGATCGGCGAGGCCCCATTCAGGGCCGAGACGGATCTCGGGCAAGAGGCTATCCATGTCGCGGAGCTCGACGGACTCGGAGGAGGGCGGCAGGTTGGCCTTGCGCTCTACGTGTTGTACCAGGGCGCCCCGGCCGTCGGGGCGCACCCCGACGATGACGGCCAGATCGTCATCCGAGAGATTGCCCTTGTCGACCGGCCGGGCGCTTCCGGTGACTGTGGCGACCAGGGCGCGCAACTGAGGCTCCCAGGTGGCATAGCAGCCTTCGCTGTACTGGCGGGCGACCGAGTCGCCCACGGCAGGCACATGCACCAGATCGGCGATGCGGATCATGTTGGTGAAGAATCCCCGTCGCCCCAGTTGCTTTCCGGCCAGTCGCATCTGCTCGGGAGAGGCCAACGTCTGCCAGGTTGCCGCCGAGATGGTCCTGTCGATCACCTGGTGATCGGTGATCTCATCGGTGCTGACCGCGGTCACTGTGCGCAGCACCAGGTCGTCGTAAAAGGCGCGCCCCTGAAGGCCATCGCTGCGCGGATAAGCCCCCACCAAGTCAAAGTGATAGGCCTCAAGGGGTGCGTCGTCGCCCACGACCAGGATGATGCGAATGCACTTGGCCTGAGACTGGATCAGGCGCAGCAGCGAGAGGATGGCGCCGCCGCGCTGTCCCTGTTCCACCAGTACACGCCAGGCCTCAGGGGCCATGCCGGGAAAGGCGAACTCGGCCGGGTCGGGCGGCTCCTTCTTTAGGGCTTGCTCGAAATAGCTCAGGTTTTGAGCCAGTTGCTGGGGCGAGATGCCCACCAGGGTGAAGATGAGCGGGGCGCGATCGAGGCCAAAGCGGCGACGTGCGGCAAAGAGCAGCGCCTGGCGCCAGTCGAGGACCTGCCCAAAGGCCGCCGTGGCGACCAAGATGTCGGTGTCTGTATCGGGTTGCGGCTGCACCGTGTGCCCCAGGCGCCCGAAGGCCTCTGTCAGGCCCTCCAGCGTGGCGGCCAGCAGGGGCGTGAGCGTGTCGGCCACGAATGCCACCCGGACCTGGCGCAGCCATGGATGCAAGGGAAAGACAGGGGCCGCTTGCTTGTCTGGATTCGGCATTCTCGGGCAACTCCTACAACGGGCTGGGCGGGCGGCACGACGATCCAGAGCCACCACACACCTGCAGCACCTATCAAGGATACACAAAAAGCCGAGCCTGACAACTTGTGGACTCAGGTCGCGGATCCAGGCCGCAGTCGGGCTCGCTTGCCGGATCGGAGCCCTCGGACTATACTGCGAACTCAAGCTCGTGACGTCTGCGCCAGACAGGGCCCTGTCGGTAGGCGATCTGTGAAAGGCGGCATCGGACATGAGGAGCGTTTCCGCGCTCGCGCGCCCCATGACGCGCGGCCCACAGTATCACTGGTTCGGATACTATGACATGCCCTGTTGGGACGAGAGCGGGCGCTACATCCTGAGCCTGGGGGTAGATTTCGAGGACCGCCCGCCGCGCGCCGAGGATGCGGCCATCCTTGGCGTGAGCGACACGTCGTCTGGCGTGTACCAGCCATTGACGACGACGCGCGCATTCAACTGGCAGCAGGGCGCCATGCTCTATTGGCTGCCGCGTGGGGCTGAAGGGCAGCGCCGCGAGATCATCTTCAACGATCGCGAGGCCGATCGGTTCGTGTCAGTGGTGTTCGATATGGAGACGGGCCAGCGCACAGTGGTGGGACGTGCCCATAGCGACGTGGGACTGGGAGGTCGGTATGCTCTGGGGCTCAACTTCTCGCGGATCGCGCAGACGCGGCCTGGCTATGGCTATGCCGGTCTAGTCGATCCCTGGGCCGAGGCGCTGCATCCTGACGCCGATGGCGTCTATGTGATCGATCTGGCGACAGGGCGAGATGATCTGGTCGTGTCCATGTACGACGTTTGGGACTATCTGGGGCGCCCCGCGGAGTTGGCCGCGGCCAAGATGTGGTTCAACCATACGTTGCTTAACCCCAGCCAGACGCGCTTTGTCTTTCTGGTGCGTTGGCCCGTGGCCGGGCGCCCCGGCTGGAAGACGATGATGTTCGGCGCCAACGTGGATGGCCGCGATCTGAGGGCGATCCTAACCGACGGGATGGTGTCCCACTATGACTGGCGCAATGACGAGGAGATCCTGGCCTGGACCCGTATCGGCGACGAGGGTGATCATTTCTATCTCGTGCATGTGGATACGGGGCGCCATGAGATCGTTGGCGCCGATTGCCTGACGCAGGATGGACACTGCAGCTACTCGCACAATGGTCGCTGGATCCTCACTGATACCTATCCCGATCCGCAGAGCTGTGAGCGGACGCTCAAGGTGTTCCTACCGCTCGAGGGGCGCGAGGTCGTGATCGGACGATACCTGTCGCCGCCGCCCTTTGTGGGCGAAATCCGCTGCGATCTGCACCCGCGCTGGAGCCCCGACGATCGAGAGATCTGCTTCGATTCGGTGCACGAGGGCCATCGCCAGGTGTACGTGGTGACGACGCCCCAATTGGAGGGGGCTTGACCCCGCGAGGCCGACGGGCGAGGGACATAGAGGCTGGGCACCAGTGGCAGAAAAGATCCTGATCGTCGAAGATGAACCGGTTTTGCTCGAGACGCTAGAGTACAACCTTGAGCGACAGGGCTATGGCGTCGTAACGGCGCTGGATGGCCGGAGGGCGCTCAGTGTGGCGCGCCAGGAGCGCCCGGACGCCATCATTCTGGATATCATGTTGCCGGGTATCGACGGGCTCGAGGTGTGCCGGATCCTGCGCCAGGAGACAAGCGTGCCGATCCTGATGCTGACAGCTCGCACCGACGAGATCGACAAGGTCGTGGGCCTCGAAGTGGGCGCAGACGACTATATGACCAAGCCCTTCAGCATGCGCGAGCTTCTGGCGCGCGTGAAAGCGCTGTTGCGGCGCGTGCGGCTCATTCAGGAGGAGCTGGCGGAACAGACGGAAACGGGAGAGGACGTCAGCTGGCAGCGGACGCCCGTGCTGCGTTTCGAGAATTTGACGATCGACGTGGATCAGCGTCGGGTGCTGGTGGGCGGAGACGAGGTGACGTTCAAGCCCAAGGAGTTCGAGCTATTGGTCTTTCTGGCGCGTCACAAGGGGATTGTGCTCAGCCGGGATCTGATGCTTGAGCGGGTGTGGGGATGGAGCTACGGCGGCGGTAGCCGCACCGTCGATGTGCACGTGCGCTGGCTGCGCGAGAAGATCGAGGAGGATCCGGCACAGCCGACGCGCATCATCACCGTGCGCGGCGTGGGTTATCGTTTTGAGGGATAGAAGCATGTTCAACCGCATCCGTTGGCGCATTGCGGTGCCCTATATCGTGTTGATTGCGCTGGCCATGGTTCTGTTGACCACCTACATCCTGCAGGTGGGGCGTGCGACCTATCTGGAGGATCTGATTGGGCGATTGTCGTCTGAGGCGCGGCTGCTGGCTGGCCGGATCGACGATTCCCTGTCCGCACAGTCCGAGGGGGCGTTGCGCGAGATGATTGGGCGCGAGGCCAACCAGTTGGGCGTGCGGGTCACCGTCATCGCGGCGGATGGACGTGTGGTGGCCGACTCGGCCAGGGACGCCGAGACGATGGACAATCATCTCTACCGTGCCGAGGTGCGTGAGGCGATGGCGACCGGACAGGGTGCAGAGGTGCGCTACAGCCAGACCGTCGGCTATGATACGGTGTATGTGGCGGTGCCCTTCAGGCAGGGCGCGGCGCTGGCTGGCGTCGTGCGGGTGGCTGTGCCTCTCAGCGAGCTAAACGCCACGATGGGCCGCTTGTGGCGCGACACTCGGGTTGGTGTTGTGCTCGGTGTGCTGTCGGCGCTGCTGTTGGCGGTCTGGATCGCCGAGAGCACTCTGCGGCCCGTGCGCAGCCTCACCCAGGTGGTGCAGCGTATGGCGCAGGGCGATCTGCGGGCGCACCTCATTCCGCCGACCCGCGATGAGATTGGCGAGCTGACACGCTCGTTCAATGAGATGGCCGCGCGCCTGAGCGACAGCCTGGATGCGCTGGATGATGAGCGCGCCCAATTGGCAGCGGTGTTGGACAATATGGCGGACGGCGTGCTGATCATTGACAACGAGGGCTTTGTGCGGCTAGCCAATCCGGCGGCGGCGCGCATCCTCGATGTCCCAGCCGAGGAGATGATCGCGCGGTCGCTGGCCCAGGTGGTGCGACGGCATGAGATCATCGCGGTGTGGGAGAACTATCGCCAGGGGGCTGGTGAGCATGTGGAGTTGGTGGAGGTCGAGCGGGAGCGCCTCTTTTTGCAGGTTGTCGTGACGCCCCTGGGCTCAGCTGGGGCGGAAGTATCAGCAGAGCCACACGCTTTCCTGGTGATGCTACAGGATCTGCGCCACATCCGGCAGCTTGAAACGGTGCGACGCGAGTTTGTCAGCAATATCTCGCACGAACTACGTACGCCTCTGGCGTCACTCAAGGCGCTCTCGGATACCTTGCGCGATGGGGCGCTGGAGGATACGGAGCGGGCGATTCACTTTCTCGAGCGCATTGACCATGAGGTAGACGCCCTGACCCAGATGACCCAAGAGCTCTCGGAGCTCACGCGGCTCGAGTCGGGCCAGGCGCCCCTGCGGCTCGTGCCCACCGACCTGGCCGAGGTGATTCCGCCGGCGGTCGAGCGCTTGCGCCCCCAGGCGGAGCGGGCGGGGTTGCAGCTCGAGGTGACGTTGCAGGAGGGGCTGCCTCGGGTCTTGGGCGATCGTGAACGGCTCCGCCAGGTGGTGACCAACCTGGTGCACAACGCGATCAAGTTCACGCCCCAGGGCGGGCACGTGCGTGTGGCGGCCGCCGAGGAGGCGGGCGAGGTGGTGGTTTCGGTGGCCGATACGGGGATCGGCATCCCCGACGATGTGCTAACGCGTATCTTTGAGCGCTTTTACAAGCGGGATCGTTCGCGCTCGGAGGAGGGCATGGGGCTGGGTCTGGCCATTGCCAAGCATGTGGTTCAGGGGCACGGTGGACGCATTTGGGTCGAGAGCACCGAGGGCAGAGGGAGTGTCTTCTCGTTCACCCTGCTGCGCGCCCACGACGCCTATGGGCCTCCCGAGCGGATACCGACCGATTGATTTCTCGGAGAAAGCGAGTGATGAGTAAGCGACAAGTGCTGGTGCTGTGTACGGGCAACTCGGCGCGCAGCCAGATGGCCGAGGGGCTGATCAGACAGGATCTTGGCGACCTTTGGGAGCCGTATTCGGCCGGGACGGCGCCGAGCGGCAACGTGCATCCCCTGGCGGTCGAGGCGATGGCCGAGCTTGGGCTGGATATCTCGGGACAGCGGTCCAAGTCGGTGGACGAGTATCGCCAGTATGATTTCGACGTGGTGATCACCGTGTGCGATCAAGCGGCCCGCACATGTCCGGTCTGGCTGGGGAACGGAGAGGTGGTGCACATGGGCCAGCCGGATCCGGTCGCGCAGAAGGGCAGCGCGGTGGAGCGCCTGGCGGCGTTCCGTCGGGTGCGCGATGCGTTGAGGGCGCAGATCATCCCATATCTCCGAGAGTGGCGCTCATGAGCTGGTCAGTTCCCGCGCGGCATAACCCCAAGCTGCAGGCGGTGGTGGCGCGCGTCGAGGCCGACGCGGAGCTGGTCGAGCTGTACCGCTGCGCCAACATCAATGCGGTGGACCGCTCAGGACTCAACGACCATGGCGAGGTGCACATTCGCATCGTGGCCAACGCAGCCCTGCGCCTGCTGAGGCTGCTGGTTGAGGCCGGCGTTGAGCCGAGCATAATTACTCACCACGAACTGACCGCCGCGGACGCCGAGGTAGTGGTCTTCCTGGGGGCCTGCCTGCACGATGTGGGGATGGTGGTCCACCGGGAGGATCACGAGCGTTATAGTCTGGTGTTGGCCTATCCCAAGGCGCGGCAGCTTCTCGGCGGGCTGTATGAGGAGCCGGCTCTGACGCGCATGGTGTCGGAGATCCTGCACGCCGTGATTGCCCACCGCTGGGATGTCAAATGCCTGACCCTGGAGGCGGGTGTGGTCAAGGTGGCTGACGCCCTGGACATGACCTCGGGACGTTCGCGGATCCCCTTTGAGGCCGGATCGGTGAACATCCACTCGGTCTCGGCTCGGGCGGTCGAAAGCGTCTCCATCGGGCGGGGCGAGGACCGCCCCGTACGCATCACGGTGGAACTGAGCAACTCTGCGGGCATCTTTCAGGTCGACGAGCTGCTCAAACGCAAGCTGCTCAATTCAACCCTGGCCACCTTGGTGGAGATCGTGGCGCGGGTCGAGTCGGATAGTGAGGAGCGCTTGCTTGAGGTCTACCGCTTCTGAGGGGCATCACGGAGACGGGGCATGAGGCGCCTGAAGGGCGGCGTGCTTTGGGCGGTATCATGCTGCAAGACCGCGAAAGGGGCGGGGCAGTTGTCATCGACTTGGGGGGCAAGGTGAGACACAAAGCGGCGAGAGGCCAGGCATGGCTCACGCTGGCCGCCACGTATCTGGCCGTATTGGCCGCGATGAGCATTGCCCTGTGCGCTGTCGGCTGCACACGGCCGGGCGGAGCGGGAGGGTCGAGCTCAGCCAGCGGGAGGAGTGGCAGTCTGGCGATCGAGAACAAAGGCTCGGATACGTTGGTCAACCTGGCGTTGGCCTGGGCCGAGTCGTACATGCAGAGCCGGCCCGATGTGCGCATCTCAGTGACGGGCGGCGGCTCGGGCACCGGCATCGCCGCCATGATCAACGGCACTGTCGATATCGCCAACGCATCGCGGGCGATGAAGCAGGAGGAGATTGATGCAGCGCGCAAGAACGGCATCGAGCCAGTGGAGTGGGTTGTAGCTCGGGATGCGATCGCTGTGGTGGTGCACCCCTCCAATCCGGTAGATGGCCTGACACTGCAGCAGATCTCGGATATCTACACGGGCAAGATCGAGAACTGGCACGAGGTGGGTGGGGAGGATCGCCCCATCGTGCTCCTCTCGCGCGAGTCGAACTCGGGTACCTACGTCTATTTTCTGGAGGAAGTGGTGCGGATGGGGCAGAGCGACAGCGAGCTGCTCTTCTCACCTGACACCTTGTTGATGCCCTCCTCGGAGGGGATCAGCTCGGAAGTGCGCCAGAATCCGCATGCGATCGGGTACGATGGCCTGGGCTATGTCACCGATGACCAAAAGGTGATCGGCGTGGCGGTGGATGAGGTCAGTCCGTACATCCTGCCCTCGGCCCAGACAGTGAACAATGGAGCGTACCCCATCTCGCGGCCGCTCTATATGTACACGGCAGGCGAGCCCCAAGGCGAGGTGGCGGCCTATCTGAGCTATGTGCTGGATGCAGGACAGCTGCTGGTGGCGGAGCTGGGCTTCGTGCCTTTGCAGCGCTAGACGGGGATGCTCCTGGCAGGCGAGCCATGACCAAGGGGCGGGTTTGGCGTCGAGGAGCGGCGGGTGGCCGCGGCCGACGTAGGGCAGACAAGGAGAGGCTGTGAGGAGAAGGATGGGGCAGCGCAAGGTGAGCGAGTTCGCTATCGAGGCGCTTATTCGCGTGTTGGGGCTCTCTGGGATTGGCTTCGTCACGCTAATCTTTCTGTTCCTTCTGCGTGAGGGCGTGCCGGCCTTTTTCGAGATCAAGCCAGGCAATCTGCTTGGGACACGCTGGTATCCAACCTTCGATCTCTTTGGGATGCTGCCTCTGCTGCTGGGGTCGCTGCTGGTGACCCTCATCGGCCTGGCGATCGCCTTCCCGCTAGGCGTGGCGACGGCGGTGTTCGTGCGCGAGCTGGCGCCGGGCTGGGCGAGGGAGGTTCTCAAGCCGCTGATCGAGGTGTTGGCTGGCATCCCCTCGGTGGTGCTGGGTTTCTTTGGGATGACGCTCCTGGCGCCTGTGATCCGAGAGACACTGGGCGCGCCTACCGGCCTCACAGCACTCACTGGGGGCCTGGTGCTGGCCTATATGGCCTTGCCCACGATCATCAGCGTAGCCGAGGACGCTCTCGATGCAGTCCCGAAGAGCTATCGCGACGCGGGCCTGGCCATGGGGGCCACCCAATGGGAGACGATCTGGCGCGTCGTCGTGCCGGCAGGCCGTTCGGGCATCTTTATGGCGCTGATGCTGGGTATGGGCCGCGCCATCGGCGAAACGATGGCGGTGATGATGGTAACCGGCAATGCGGCACGACTGCCCCTGAGCTTTGATTCTTTGCTGCGACCCGTGCGCACGATGACCGCCACCATCGCGGCGGAGATGGGTGAGGTGGCCAATGGCAGCGTGCACTATCATGCGCTGTTCGGCATCGGCGTGATCCTGTTCGTGGTCACTTTCCTGATCAACCTGGGTGCGGCCTCGACTGTGTTAGGGAAGCGGCGCGAAGGGGGGCTGCGCTGATGAATCGCCTGCGGGTGCAGAGAATGGGCGTGGCGCTGCTCGCCGTGATCAGCTTGGCGGTGATTGTGCCGATCGTGGTGGTGCTGGCCTCGATCGTGGTGCGCGGGGCCAGCGCGATCAACCTCGAGTTTCTGACCGCGATGCCCCGCGATGGCATGAAAGCCGGCGGCGTGCTGCCCGCCATCGTGGGCACGATCCTGCTCACCCTGGGGACCAGCGTGGCAGCCATTCCGGTGGGCGTGGGGGCAGCGGTCTATCTCTCCGAGTACGCCAGCGACACCTGGCTGACCCGCATCGTTCGTCTCTCGATCGTGAACCTGGCGGGGATTCCTTCGGTGGTCTATGGGCTGTTTGGCCTGGGGCTATTTGTGCTCTTTTTGGGCTTTGGGACCTCGATCCTGGCCGGGTCTCTGACCTTGGCGATCATGACGCTGCCTGTGATCATCAGCACGGCGGAGGAGGCGCTGCGGGCGGTGCCGGTGGAGTTTCGGACCGTGAGCGCCAGCCTTGGCGGGACCCGGTGGCAGGGCATACGCCGCGTTGTGCTGCCCCAGGCGCTTCCGGGCATCATCACCGGCGTCATCCTGGGCCTGCTGCGCGCCGCCGGGGAGACGGCGCCGATCCTCTTTACCGTGGCTGCGTTTTTCCTGCCGCGCCTGCCGCACTCGGTGTTTGACCAGACCATGGCGCTGCCCTACCACCTCTATGTGATCAGCACCCAGGTGCCACACATGCCGCTGGAGATCCAGTACGGCACGGCGCTGGTGCTGTTGGCGCTGGTGCTTTCCCTGAACGTGATCGCGACCGCCATCCGGAGCTACTTTCGACGCAAGCGGGAATGGTGATGCCAAGACCCAAGATCGAAATCCAGGGCGTAACCTGCTTCTATCAGGGACAGGAAGTGTTGCATGACGTCTCCCTGGACATACCCGCCAACGCCATATCGGTCTTTCTTGGGCCAGCTGGCAGCGCCAAGACCACTCTGCTCCGTCTGATCAACCGGCTGAACGATCTGCTGACGGGCTGTGAGATGCAGGGGCGCATTTTGGTGAACGGGCAGGACATCTATGCTCCCGAGGTGGACGTAAGCCAGCTGAGGCGGCGCGTGGGCATGGTCTTTTCGCTGCCGTTGCCCTTGCCGGGCACGATCCGGGACAACGTGACCTACGGACCGCGGCTGGCGGGGGTCCACGATCGCGCCACGTTGGATGAGATCGTGTACCGCAGCCTGAGACAGGCGGCGCTCTGGGACGAGGTGAAGGATCGGCTGCATCGGCGCGCCAGCGCCCTCTCTGGCGGGCAGCAGCAGCGCCTGTGTATCGCGCGCAGCCTGGCCCTCTCGCCCGAGGTCTTGCTGCTCGACGAACCGACCTCTGGGCTGGATCCGCTCTCCACCGCCAAGGTCGAGCAATCGCTGCATGAGCTCAAGGAAGACTACACGATCATCCTGGTACCGCATAGCATCCAGCAGGGCGCGCGCATGGCGGATCTCGCGGCCTTTTTCCTGATGGGCGAATTGGTTGAGTATGGCCCTGGCAGCCAGATCTTTACGGCGCCTCGAGACCGACGTACCGAGGACTATGTGATGGGGCGCTTTGGCTGATCAGGCCGTGTGGAGCTGAGTCGATCATGGCAAAAATGGAAGTGCACGATCTGGCGGTCTACTATGGCGACATGCAGGTGCTTGCCGACCTGCATGTGGAGGTGAAGGAGCGCCAGATCACGGCCCTGATCGGGCCGTCGGGGTGCGGCAAGTCGACCTTCTTGCGATGCCTGAATCGCATGAACGACTCGATCCCCAGCGCCAGGGTCAGGGGCGCCGTACGCCTGGATGGGCAGGACATCTACGGGCCGGGCTACGACGTGGTGGCCCTGCGCCAGCGCGTAGGGATGGTGTTCCAGCGCCCGAATCCTTTTCCCAAGTCGATCTATGACAATGTGGCCTTTGGGCCGCGCATTCTGCGCTGGCACCATCATCGTAGTCTCGATCAGATCGTGGAGCAAAGCCTGCGCGACGTCTCGCTGTGGGATGAGGTGAAGGATATGCTCAAGACCGATGCGCGTAGCCTGTCCCTGGGGCAACAGCAGCGGCTCTGCCTGGCGCGGGTCATCGCGGTCAAGCCGGAGGTCATCCTGATGGATGAACCAGCTTCAGCTTTGGATCCCATAGCGACGCTCAAGATTGAGGACCTGATGCGAGAGCTGGTGCACGACTATACCATCGTGATCGTGACGCACAACATGCAGCAGGCGGCGAGGGTGTCCGATTGGACGGCCTTTTTCTTCACCGATGATGGGCAGATCGGGAGGCTGTTTGAGTATGGCGCCACGGCACAGGTGTTCACCAATCCAAAGGACAAGCGCACCGAGGACTATATCACCGGGAGGCATGGCTGACGCGCGGCCGGGGGCCTGGGCGGCGGCGCAGACATAGATCGTGGCTTTGGGCGCGCATCGGGGAGACTCGGATGCGATCACGCAGGGCGCCCGAGATGGCGCAGAGGGATGGTGGCTGAGAGATGGTACGAAAGACGTTCGATAGGGAGCTGCGGCGTCTGGAAGACTCGGTTTTGGTCATGGGCAGCATGGTCGAGAAGGCGCTGATCGATTCGGTCGAGTACCTGCGCAAGCGCGACTTTGAGGCGTCCAAACGGATCATCGCCGAAGATATCGAGATCAACCGCAAGCGGTTTGCGATCGAGAACGACATCCTGGTGCTGATCGCGACGCAGCAGCCGATGGCGAGCGATCTGCGCAATCTGGCGGCCATGCTGGAGTTGGCCACCGAGCTGGAGCGGATCGGCGACTATGCCAAGGGCATCTCCAAGATCAATCTGATGATCGGGGAACAGGAGCTGATCAAGCCGCTGGTGGATATCCCGCGCATGGCGGTCAAGGCGCGAGATATGCTCCATCGGGCGCTGGATGCGTTTGTGCGCCGAGATGTGGAGCTGGCGCGTGCGATCCCACGGGAAGACGACGAGATGGACGCGCTCTACAACCAGGTCAATCGCGAGTTGCTCACGCTGATCCTGGCCGATCCGAGCATCATCGAGCAGGCCAATGTGTTGCTGTGGGCGGCGCACAACCTAGAGCGGGCGGCGGATCGCGTGACCAACATCTGTGAGCGCGTCGTGTTCACCGTCACGGGCGAGATGTCAGAGTTGGACACGACCTGAGGAAGCCAAGTTCGGGTCACGCGAGGCCCGGTGGGTGCAGGTCAGGGCGAGATAGGCCTCGCGGCTGTGGGACGGGTGGAGGCTTTGCTCCGCTCGGATTCCCGCATGGTGCGGGCCGAGTGCGTGCGTGTCAGAGATCACGGCCTGAGCCCGATGCCATCTGGCGCAGAACCTCTCCGAACCCGGGCGCCAGGTAGCGGCCGCACCGTGTCGTGCGATGCGTGAGCTGGATGGCCTGCTCGGGGCAGATGCTTACGCAACGCAGGCAGAGCGTGCAGGCGTCGCCAAAGAGCAGGGGGCTGCTTAGGGGGCCGTTCTCCTCGATCCCCACGGGCTCAGGACGCAGGGCGATGTTGTGGGTTGGGCAGGTCGCCACACAGAGTCCGCAGCGGGTGCAGCGCTGGTCGGCGTAAAAGTAGCGTCGCACCTGGCGGCAGCCCCACAGGTAAGCGCGCCAGGCAATGCGGGGGAGCGGGCTGGCCGCTGCCCCCCTGGCGTGTACTTGGCGCTCATGGCCAGCGAGAATCTCGACAACCGCCTCTTGCACATCGCTGCGGATCCAGGCGGCACGGCGCACGTGTTGCTCGGGAGGCGTCTCGCGAAAGGCGCGATCCAAATAGTAGGCGCCCGTATAGTACGGCGCTGCGTGGATCACATCGTACCCGCGCAGGACCATCTTGTGCCGGGCCCAATCCAGGCTATCCGCGATGCCGCGTCCGGCGGTGACAAAGATGAAGGTGGGCAGGCCCTCGCCCGGCGGCATGTGATCCAGCCATTCGGCGACGATCCGAGGCGCGTTCCAGGCATGGATCGGATATCCAAGGCCGAGCCAGTCATAGCCCTCGAAGGAGAATCCATTTGGGCGCGCCGCCAGGCGCTCGATGGGGACCAGGTCCACATCCGCGCCGCGCTCGCTCAGGGCCTCGGCGTAGAGCTGGGCCACCTGCCAGGTATTGCCGGTGCCTGAGAAGTAGGTGAGGGCCACTCGCATCATGCTGCTCTCCAGGTTGGCATGGATGAAAGCTTACGCCCACTGTGGATAGTCGTCAACTGCGAATGCGCGTTGTGGTCGACGATCATTGACATATTCATGCGCGGGATGTAGAGTGGCGCCCAAGCAGGCAATCCGAAGATCAGGAGGGCAGGCCATGACCCGCTATGAACGCCCCGTGTACCATTGCTATCGAGCCGCCGGCCCGATCGTGATCGATGGACGGCTGGACGAGGCGGCTTGGGCCGATGCGCAGGCGGTGTCGCTGCTGTTGGCCGATTCGGGCGCAGGGCCGCGTCAGGAGACGATCGCCAGGCTGCTGTGGGACGACGACTATCTCTATGTCAGTTTCCTCTGTCAGGATCGAGACATCTGGGGCATCACCACCGAACGGGATCAGGATATCTACAACCAGGAGGTGGTCGAGGTCTTTGTGGACGCGGATCGGGACGACCGGGGCTATGTGGAGATCGAGGTCAGTCCGCTGAACGCGGTGCTCGATCTGTTCATGCTCAACAATGGTACGCACCGCAAGGGGCTCTGGGACTGGAACAGCGAGGGGTTGCTCACCGCGGTGAGCGTGGACGGCGACCCGAGCCGACGCGAAAGCGCCGATCGCTCTTGGACGGTGGAGATGGCGATCCCGATGGCGGATTTCCTCACGGCGCCCCACGTCCCGCCGGAGGTGGGCGACGTGTGGCATCTCAACCTGTATCGCATCGATCGGGGCGAGGATGGCGACGAGTACAGCGCCTGGTCGTCGCCGGGGCGCATCAACTATCACACGCCGGAGCGCTTTGGGTGCCTGGTGTTTGAGACGACCCGCGACGCGAGCTAGCCCGCGCGTGCTCAGCCCCCGTGGGGCAGCCAGGTGCGATAGGGCGCGCCGGTGGCCCCAGCCGTGCAAAAGTCACACAGGAAAAGTGGCTCTCGGGGGTCGGCGGACGTCACGCGCAGCAGGAGCCAGGGCGCCGGAGCGGGCCCCTCCCAGGGGACCACCTCGCTGAGGCTCTCGGCGTTCACCGCGACTAACCCATCGGGATCGACTCGATTGAACCGCCGGTCATAGGCCAGCAGCAGCGGCCCGCGATAGAGCGAGACCTTTCCCTGGGCCTCCCGCTCTCCGATCCATTGCCGCAGATGCATATCGAAATCGAGTTCCACTGTGTCGCCGTCGGTCCACTCGCGCTCCAGGCGCAGGTAAGCCCCGGCCTCCACGCCGGCCACCGGTTGGCTGTTGAGCCGGACGGCGCTGCTACGCGACCAGGCAGGCATGCGCAAGCGCAGCGCGAAACGCTCGGCGTGGGCGAGCTTGAGGGTGAGTCGGATGTGCCCCTCGCGGGGGTAGGTCGTGTCCTGGAGAAGGCGCAAGCCCTGACCCGCGGGCGTCTTCAGAGCCAAGGCACACGGACCGTAGTAGTTCAGCACAGGGCCCTCTGGATGGCGCATGATGGCCCACTCGGAGAGCATCCCCAGTGTGCGCGGCCCGTTCACCGAGCAGCAGTTGAGCTCGGGGCTCCCCTCGCGGGCCTGAAAGACGATATCGTGGGCCGAGGCGCGCCGCACGCCGTCCATGGGGGTGTTGTAGGTCCACCAGCGCCCGGAGGGCGATTGGGCGCCAAGCGCTGCGTTGAGGGTGGACAGCTCCAGCTCATCCGCCACGGCCGAGTCGCCCGAAAGGCGCAGCATGTCCACGGAGAGCGCCATCCAGGCCACGGTGCAGCAGGTCTCAATGGCGCCGGGGTCGTACGGGTTGCCGGTGGCGCGCTCGCCGGAGGAAAAGCCACCGCTGTTGTGCCGGTCGCCGTCGCGGATCGAGCGCCAAATGGCCTCAAAGGCCTCGCGGTAGTGCGCCTCGCCAGTGATGCGATAGAGGGACAGAATCGCCTGGATGTCGTGCAGGCTCTCCCAGCGCGGCTTGGGCATGCGCCAAAACGGGACGCCCGCCAGAGCTTGCCGCACATAGTCGCCGGCGGGTGGGATCTGCCATTCAGCCTCCACCTGGCGAAGGAGCGCGAGATAGCGAGGCTGGCCGGTCTCCAGATAGAGCTCGCCCAGGGTGTGGGCGATGGCCATGTTCATCTCCTCGGCGCCTGCGCGCAAGAGCGGATCGCGCCCGAGAAAGCGGTCGCAGATGGCATCGGCGGCGCGCAGGCAGGCGCCCAGCGCGGCCTGGTCACCGGTCTCGCGGTGCCAAAGCAGCAACCCAAGCATACAGTGATAGTGGCCCCAGAGATCCCAGAGGGCGTGCTCGCCGGTGAGCGTGCGCCCCACGTAACGCGCGGCGCGGGGGAACGGGCCCAGGTAGCCGTCGTCGTCCTGGACGGCGATCAGCTCCGCGACAAAGCGCGCCAGATGCTCGCCCAGGCGCTCATCGCGATCCAGGCGCCACGCGAGGACGGCCGAGGTGAGATACTTGCCGGCAAACTCACCGGCCCAGGGTACCAGGTCGCGACGCGGCGACCGATCGCGGTCGCGGAACATGTCGAGCATGGCGGGGTTGGCCAGGGGAGCGACCAGGAGCCACTGCTCGAGGTTGGCTTGCAGCCGATCGCCGAGGAGCCCGCTGAACGCATAATCCGCAGCAGGCAGCGATTCAAGGGTCAAGGCACTAGAGACATGGGCCTCGTGCTCGTTCATGAATGTTCACCATCTCGTGTTGGCCTGCTATCTGGGTCTCAGACTTCTAGCCCCGTGTAGCGACAGGTTGTTCGCGTGGTCAGGATTGCCCGGCGGAAGGAGGCAGCGGCCGAGCAGGCGAGACGCGGCGAGCCCCATCACGACGTCTCAGATCGTGCGCAACCTATGTGTGCCCAAGAGGCCCCGTCACGACAGTGCAGAGGCGATTGGGCCGTAGGCCAGATAGCAGCCGCCGGCGGGCCATTCCCTGGGACATGGGACAAGCCGCAAGGGGGCTACGGGCTCAGCAGCCAGGCGTATTGCAGCGCCAGGGCCAGCAGAGGCTGATCGATGCGCTGCACAACGGCAGCCGAGTAGACCCAGCCGCCGGCGTCTCGCCCTTCGATGACGACCAGGGCGCCCTGGTAAGGCTGGAGGTCGAGCCGGGCGCTCTCTGGCGCGCGCGCTTCCTGCATGGCCATGGTGGTAAAGCGCCCTGCAAAAGGACGCGGCGTGAGCACCTCATATGGCTCAAGGCCCTGGGTGTGCACCTGTACGAGATAGCGGGTGAGGCCGGTCTCGGCGCTGTAACCCAACCCGTAGGCGGCGCGCGAGAGGCGCCGGACGGCCCAGGGCAGCACCACAAGCACTACATTGAGGAGGAGCAGGACCAGGATGAGGATGCGCCGGATTCTCTGCCCAGATGAGGCCATGACCCCTCCCCTCTCCACCCTATACGGCGCCGTCGCGGCGCAAGGCTTCGATCTCCATCTGCGAATAGCCTAGCTCGGCCAGGATCTCGTCCGTGTGCTGGCCCAGGAGTGGCGGCGGCAGGCGGAGGTTTGGGGAGGTCTCCGACAGACGCAACGGCGAGCGCAGTGTGCGCAGCGTACCCGCGACCGGGTGGGCTTGCTCGACGACAAAGCCGCGGGCGTGCATGTGCTCGTCGGCGAGCATCTCAGGCACGCTGTAGATCGGGCCAGCCGGCACGCCCACCGCCTCGAGGCGCTCGACCCACTCGGCCACGGGGGCGTTCGCCAGACGATTCTCGATCAGGAGGCGCACCTCGTCACGCCGGATGACGCGCTCTCGGTTGATGGCATAGTGCGGATCATCGCGCACGTCCTCCATGCCCAGCACGGCGCAGAGGCTGCGCCACAGGGGTTCGCTGCCGCCCCCAATGATCAGATAGCCGTCCTGTGCCCTGAAGGCGCCATAGGGCACAATGGAGGGATGGTCGTTGCCTAGCTTGGGAGGCGCCTCACCGCTCATAAAGTAGGCCGCGGCGTGGATCACAGACCACCAGGCCTGCGATTCGACCAGGGAGAGGTCGATGAACTGGCCGCGCCTCTCGGGGCGGGTATCGCGGGCGTAGAGAGCGGCCAGCACCGAGCCAAGGCCGTATAGCGTGGTGGCCATGTCCGCGATGGAGGCGGGATAGCGCATGGGCGGGCTGTCCTCAGCGCCGGTCAGGGGCATCAGCCCAGCCATGGCTTGGGCAATGATGTCATAGCCGGCCTTCTCAGCATACGGCCCAGTCATGCCAAAGCCCGTGATAGAGCAGTAGACGATCCTCGGGTTAAGCTCTTTGGCGGAAGCATAGTCGAAGCCCATGGCCTGGCGCGTCGCTTGGCGCCGCTCGTTGGTGATGAGCACATCGGCCTGGAGGAGAAGGCGCCGCAGCACCTCTCGCCCGTTGGCCGACTTGAGGTTGCAGGTGAGGCTGCGCTTGTTCCGGTTGATTGACATAAAGTAGGAGCTTTCGCCCGGACCGTCGGCGCCGGCGCCCGCAAAGGGCGGCCCCCAGCCACGAGCCTGGTCGCCGCTGCCCGGCCTTTCGATCTTGATCACATTGGCGCCCAAATCGCCCAGGAGCATGCCCAGATAGGGACCAGCCAGGGCCTGGGTCATGTCGAGGACTAGCAGGCCATCCAGCGGGCCCGGCTGCGCTTCTTCCACAGTCATTGACAAGGCGTCCCCCCTTATGCCTCGACTCGTTCCTTCTGGCGATCCTCATCGTACTGGTGCAAGTCCTTGACGGGCGGCACGGGCGGGAGCTCGGGTAGGCGGGCCTGCGCGGCGCGCGCCCCGGCGACCATGGCGGCGTAGACTTCGTCCAGACCGAGGCTGCGCAGCTTGCTCTCAGTGGGCCAGCCAGAGGCCACATCCCAGCCGAGGCGACGGAGATACGCGTCCATGACGGGGTCGAACTTGTCCCGCTCCAGCGCCTTGCGCTCGCCGATCTCCGGGTTGACCCAGTTCTCCTCGTACTCGAAAGAGGGCAACACACGCTCATCCGTCGCGCGAGTGCGGCCCCAGTGCCGGATGGTGTTGGCGCGCTCCAGGTTGAGCACGCGCTCGGCGGCCTGCATGAACTCAGCGGTGTCCCATGCGATGCCGGTGCCGGCTGAGAAGAGATGGGCGTCCACGTCGGGGCCCTCGATGACGCCGATCGGGCCGCCCGGCTCGCCGATGCGGCAGAAGCGGTCCTCGGTATTGTGGCTGTAGATCAGCGGAAAGACCTGATCATCGGTGGGCAGTGCGTCCTTCATGATCGACCGCTTGGCATGATAGGCGGTGGGGATTTCCTTGCCTTCATAGCCGCTCAGGGGATCGAGAGCGGCCGAGTCGCCATAGACGCGCTGGGCGATGCCGCGCATGTGATCCCAGGTCATGGGTGTGTCGCCACGCCGGAAGAATCCGAGGGGGCCCCAGTACATCACATTCTGGATGTAGCCATGCGTGCTGGAGGCCGGGTCACGGGTGTCCATGGCCCAGTGGATGGCCGCAGCGATCCAGAAGGGGTAGATGATATTGTTCACAAAGGCGGCGTGCCCGTCCCAATGGCCGGAGAATCCCCAGCCGCTGTAATAGCGCTGCCAAAGGTCCTGGCCGAGATCGAGCAGCGAGGCGGCGCGCACAGTGCCCTCGGCGAGAGCGTCACCCATCCCGTCGCGGTAGGCGATGTCGCGCAGCATCTGAATCCAGAAAGGCAGCGAGTGCCAGTCGACCGGGCGGCCATTGATCTCCTCGAGCAGACCCTCACGGGTGCACATGCGCAGCCAGGGCACCATGCCCACCAGGATCTCCCAGTGATTGATGCCCAGGCGGTTGGCGTACATGTTGAGCTCAAAGCCGCCGCGGAAGCCAAAGTCCCAGTCGTAGAGCCAGTTGCCACGGCCACGGCCGCCAAAGCCGCCGAAGATGCCGCTGACGCAGGCCATGCCACCCGACCATTTGCGGTCAAAGGCGCAGCCCTGCGCGCCCTCCACCTCAAGACGGCAGGGGCTGGGGCAGTAGGCGGTGCAAGGGGTGATGCGGGCCTTGCCGCCGCCCTCCTTCTGGAGTTGCTCGTTGATCGCGTTCACGCGGTTCCAGCGGCCCCTAACCCCGCGGACCTCCTGGCCCACGGCGCGGAAGAGCGCGTCCAGGCGTTCGGGATCCGCGACGGTGGGCTGGCTGCTGCCCATGACGGTGATGGCCTTGAGCTTCTTCGAGCCCATCACCGCGCCAAAGCCGCCCTGGCCAGCGACGGAGGTGGTGTCGGTCTGGATGGTGGCGATGCGCGAGAGGTTCTCTCCTGCCGGACCGATCGTGACCGTGCGGATACGCCGGCGGCCAGCGCTACTGGCCTGGATCCCGTCCGCAATGATCTCCTGGGTCTCGATCATGTCGAGCCCCCACAGATCCTGTGCCGAGAGGATGCTGACACGGTCGTCCTGGATCAGGATGCGCACCGGCCCGTCGCTGGCACCGGTGACGATGATCCCGTCATAGCCCGCGCGCTTGAGTTCATCGCCAAAGTAGGCCCCCATGCTGGCGCGGCTGAACCAGGTATAGGGGTGGGCCTGTGGGCTGAAGGCGAGCACATTGGTGCGGCCCGAGTAGGGCGAGCGGATGCCGGTGAGGGCGCCAGGGATGATCATCAGCGGGTTACGCGGGTCGAAGGCATCCACGGGCTCGGGATATTCGTCCCACAGGATCTTGGCTGCCAAGCCCCGGGCCCCAATAAAGTCGGGCACCATGGGGGCGGTCTCTTGGGCCCAGACGCGCCCGCCGGAGAGGTCTACGCGGAGCAGACGATTGGTCCAGCCGTGCATAGGGGCGAAACGCGGCAGATCAACAGTAATCGATTGCATGAGCAGGCACCTCCTGCGCTAGTCTAGTGTGTATGACGGGCATGATCAGAATCATGGGCATGATCAGAATCATGGGCATGATCAGAATCATGGGCATGATCAGAATCATGGGCATGATCAGAAT